>NZ_JBNATZ010000348.1:0-2135 GCF_049701015.1 Desulfofundulus sp. | reverse complement strand
GCGAAGGCGGGTACATAGGTAACAAGAACAGCAAGAAATTCCATCGTCCGGACTGCCGGTGGGCGGCTGAGATAGCTCCACAGAACCAGGTGGAGTTCCGGAGCAGGGAAGAGGCGGTTAAGGCAGGATATGTGCCGTGTAAGGTTTGCAGGCCGTAAGCTAATGGGATCAGGAACAAGAAATTGTTTCTGGGATAAAAGAATGTCTTTTATAACACCTGATCCTGGGGCATACATTCTCTTAATTTTCCTGTCGGAACAGCAAAGTATCCGGGTGGCTCCCTGGGAGAAATTAACTTTCTACCGGGGTGGTACGCTTATGTGGGCTCAGCCATGGGGGGATTAAGGGGAAGAATTAAACGACACCTGAGACAAGACAAGAAGGTTCGTTGGCACATCGACTACTTCCTGGCGGTTGGGATGTTAAAAGAAATTATTACTGTTAAGAGTAGGCGAAAAATAGAGTGCCTGGTCTCCTGCTATTTGGCCGAGAAGCTTCCGGCAGCGGCAGACCGCTTTAGCGTGAGCGATTGCTCCTGCAAGACCCACCTTTACCTTGCTCCTATGGAGGAGCAGATGAGAAATGCTGTAGAGGAGACGCTTCGGAAGATAAAAGTTGATTGAGTAGTGAGGGAGGTGTGGCAATAAATGATAAAGGAAAAGGACATGACCCAGGCTCAGATTACCCATACCTTTTGCAACTGGTGTAAGTATCGTCGCTACGTTTTGGGCCACGATTATTGGGGAGTGCGGCCTGGAAGAAGAGAAAAGGGAAGAACACTGCCCATACAGGCAGGCGGTGAGGAAAGAAGAAAAAGAAACAGAGCAAAGCGGGGTGACTCATTAATCATACTCCTTCCCCTATTAGATGAAACTGGGTCCTTCAAAAGTAAGAAGGCGTTCAGGAAAGGGGCGATTCAAAAAGTTAGATGGTCTACGGATTCGATAGTTTCAGCCATTTGCCGATAGTCTTTATAGAACAAGTTGTTTCTATTTGGCTAAAAATGTAAGCTCTTAAATTTGTGTTTGTTAAAACTTTAGCAACGAATTTAAAAAATTTTGGTTATAAGGAGACAGATTTAAGATGTCCGATCAACCGTTAGCTGAAGTTTTTGGTTTTCCTATCGATAACCTTTCAGATGAAGCTGAATACTATCGGAAAAACAGGCTTTGTCCATATAATAACAAAATACCCTCATGCACAAAAGATAAGGCTAATGATCCATTGGGTGTATGCAGTGTTTTTGAAGGCGATAAAATAGCAATTACCTGTCCCACCAGGTTTAATCAGAACTGGCTCGCGCTTGGAGAAGCTGCCCGGTTCTTTTTCAATCCGGATTCGAAGTGGACAGCACTTCGGGAGGTACCGCTTAAAGATAGGAACGGTCGTAATGCCGGCAACATTGACTTTGTTCTCGTACGTGTTGATGACGAAAATAAGATTTTGGACTTTGGTTCAGTGGAAGTACAGGCTGTTTATATCTCGGGAAATGTGCGTAAACCTTTCGAGTATTATATGAGCGACCGCGTTGGGCGTAAAAATATGATCTGGAAAAGCACGAATGTACGTCCAGATTACCTGTCATCTTCACGTAAACGTCTGGCTCCCCAACTGATTTATAAAGGCGGTATTCTGAAGGCCTGGGGGGAAAAAGCAAGCGGTAGTTCTGCATGAAACGTTTTTAGAAACTCTTCCCACCCTTAAGCAGGTAACAGTAGAGGAGGCAGAAGTAGCATGGCTTGTATTTGGGCTGGATTATGATAATGTCCATAAAAAATATAACTTAGTCCATCGCAAGACATTATATACATTATTTGAGCCTGCCTTAGAAAGCATAACTATGCCATTGCCGGGTTCGGTTGATGAGTTTATCCATGTTCTTCAAGAAAAGCTTGATGAGAAACAGGGTAATGAGTATCCACCCGATATATCTATGCCGAAAGCTTTGCTTTTACAGGAGGAGTAAAGTACATGCATTTAATGACAGAGCAAGTTAAAGCAGTTTCAAACTATATTGCAACAACGGTCCCTATTGATGATATATTTGATGTTGAATTTGCTAACCGTATTGCTAAGATGGAATCTTTTAATAAGCACCTGTATCGACCCAACTCATATCTTCATAAATGGTGGGC
>NZ_JBNATZ010000347.1:0-2152 GCF_049701015.1 Desulfofundulus sp. | reverse complement strand
CAAGCCGTACTTTCTTCTTTCCTTCATCCTGGGGTCACGGGTGAGGAAGCCGGCTTTCTTTAACGTCGGGCGCAGGTTGGGATCGGCCTGCACCAGTGCCCGTGCAAGACCATGCCTTACCGCCCCGGCCTGGCCGCTAATACCACCGCCCCTGACCCGTGCTATAACATCAAAACGTCCTTCCGTACCAGTCAGTTCCAGGGGCTGCCGCACAAGCACTTCAAGGGTTTTTCGCCCAAGATAGACTTCCACGGGCCGGTCGTTAATGATTATCCGGCCTTCACCGGGAACAAGGTAAACCCGCGCCACGGCATTCTTCCGCCGCCCGGTACCATAAAACTTCGTGACAGCCATTGTTAACCTCCTTCCCCTCGCTACATGGACCAGACTTCAGGTTTCTGAGCCTGGTGGGGATGATTCTCTCCCCGGTATACCCGCAGTTTCCTGGCCATCCTGGCACCGAGCCGGTTGTGAGGCAGCATCCCCTCAATGGCTTTACGTACGGCCAGCTCGGGACGCCTGGCCATCAGTTCATCGTATCCCGTCACTTTTAAACCGCCGGGATAGCCGGAATGGCGGATATACTTTTTCTTTTTGAGCTTATTACCGGTAAGAATTACTTTTTCAGCATTAATCACAATCACATGATCCCCTGTATCCACATGGGGAGTGAACTGTGGGCGGTGCTTACCCCTTAAAATGCGGGCGGCCTCGGCGGCCAGCCTGCCCAGGGGCTTACCCGTACCGTCGAGAATATACCACTTGCGTTCTATTTCACCCGGCTTGGCCATATAGGTCTTATTCATGACTTTATTCATGACGGATCACCTGGTACAGCCTGTACACGCCTCCCCCCGACCAGGTTTTCGCTCCTTTCGGCTGGATTCGCCCAGTTGTTTAAGGGCGGAATAACTGGGGAGACACGCTGTTTAAAGAACGACTCCCGGGCTCAGGGCTTAAAACCCCGGGCGAGAAAGCTCCGGGAAAAACAAGGTCCATGCTTTTTGCCCCCGACCCCGGGGCTCGTCAGGCCGGGGCAGAAATCCACATAATAGTATTTTAATCCCTCACCCTGCCAGTGTCAAGAACGGTCCCCTCTCCTTATTTGTGAGACATTTGTGGGACTCATCCTGAACCAGTCCAGCAGGCGTTGCCACCGGGTACGGCTGTTTCAGTATTCTACCCGCTCCAGGCACAAACCTCCGGGAGGCACCGTGGGACCGGCCTGCGTACGATCCCGTGCGGCCAGAATGAACGGTATGTCGTCCGGGTCGCGTTTTCCCAGCCCTACTTCGATTAAGGTGCCTGCCATAATCCGCACCATATTGTAAAGAAAACCGTTGCCGCGAAAAGTCAGGTGTACCAGCTCGTCACCTTCCCGAAAAACGTCAACATCAAACAGCGTGCGGACAGTATTTCTGACCGGAGAACCCGCCGCTTGAAAAGAGCTAAAATCATGCGTCCCCAACAGTTTTTTAGCAGCTTCTGACATGGCTTCCACGTCCAGGGGGCGGGGCACAAAATAGCTGTACAGTCGCCAGAATGGCGAAGGGATGCGGCTGTTGTAAATGGTGTACCGGTAGGTCTTGGCCAGGGCTGAATAGCGTGCGTGGAACTCCGGACTTACCTCCTCGGCTTTTAAGGCGGCAATGTCCCCGGGCAGGACCCCGTTCAAAGCCAGGACAATGCGCTCTGTGGGAATGGGCCACCCGCAGGCGTCAAAATTAACCACCTGTCCCCTGGCGTGAACCCCCGCATCGGTACGTCCGGCACCAATTACACGTATTTCCCTGCCCGCAAGGCGCGTCAGGCACTTCTCCAGAACTTCCTGGACGGTCACCAGACCGGTACCCCGCTGTTCCTGAAACCCGTGGTAATTCGTCCCGTCGTAGGCAATGGTCAGCTTAATGTTGCGCAAGTTCTATCCCCACCAGCGCAAGGCCAGAGTAACCAGAAACAAGGCCCCCGTCCCGGCAAGCACAACGTAATCACGACGCTCATATTGGAGCTGGTGCATGCGGGTGCGGTTCGCCCCACCACGGTAACAACGGATTTCCATGGCCGTAGCCAGATCCTCCGCCCGGCGAAAAGCCCCCGCGAAAAGAGGGACCAGCAGCGGCAAAAGCCCCCGGATACGCTGGAGCAACCCGCC
>NZ_JBNATZ010000346.1:0-2167 GCF_049701015.1 Desulfofundulus sp. | reverse complement strand
TATCGCCGTGGCGCCGCCCACCTGGGTGAATTTCAGTGAAGTTTCCAAGCATTTCGCTGCTAAGTGGACCTGGTATATCGGACTTTATGTACTCTTTATCGTTCTTTTCTCCATCAGCAGCGCCGTCATGGGGTTCAAGGCGGGGGAATTTGTGCCCGGCTTCACCATTCTTTTTATCGTTTCCACGATTATTCTGGTCGCCGGTTCGTGGAAGACGGCCATCGACCTGAACCTGGAGCCGCCCCTTTTAGCACTGCTGCTGGGCATGATCGTCAGTAACACCTTCAAACTGCCCAAATGGCTGGATACGACCTTCCGTACGGAATTTTACGTTAAAACCGGTATTGTATTGCTCGGCGCGACTCTGCCCTTTACGCTGATCATCCAGGCCGGCCCGGTAGCCTTCCTGCAGGCCACCATTGTAGCGGTGGTCACTTTCCTGACCATCTTTTTTGCTGCCACCCGGTTGTTCGGATTGGACAGGCGCTTTGGTGCCACCCTGGCCGCGGGGGGATCCATATGCGGGGTATCGGCCTGCATTGCCCTGGGTGGTGCGGTGAAGGCCAAAAAGGAACACGTTTCTATAGGTATTTCCCTGGTAGTCATCTGGGCTATCGTCATGATTATCGTGTTACCTCTGGTAGCGAAGGCTATGGGCATGGCGCCAGGCATCGCCGGGGCCTGGATTGGTACTTCCGAATTTGCCGATGCGGCCGGTTTTGCGGCCGCTGCAGCCATCGGTGACGAAGCGGCCATCCGGTCCTTCACCCTCATGAAGGTTGTGGGCCGGGACATCTGGATTGGCCTGTGGTCGCTGATCATGGCCATTATCGCCTGCACGGTGTGGGAGCGCAGCCGCTCCGCCGGACAGGGTGAGAAGGTAAACGCTATGGAAGTCTGGTGGCGCTTCCCCAAGTTTGTCATCGGCTTTTTCCTGGCTTCCCTGATCATGACCTTTGTGGCCCTGCAGTTTTCACCGGCGGAATTTAAAAAGGTGCTGACCCCCGAAGTTATCGGGCCCATCAAGACTTTACGCACCTGGACCTTCGTATTTACTTTCCTTTCTATCGGGTTTACCACCCGGTTCCGGGAACTGACCGCCTTTGGCTGGAAGCCTCTGGCCGCCTTTACCCTGGGTGTGGCCGTAAACGTGCCCCTGGGTTACATCCTGTCGGTGCTCATCTTCGGCCATTACTGGGCCAGGATTTAACGAAAATATCTACCTGTCGTGCCCTGCCCTGTTCCGGGCGGGGTTTTATTTTTTCCTCTTTGCTTCCTGGAAGAATATCGTGGAAGCAGGATTTTACAAATGAGGGCAGAATTTGTGATCATTGTAGCAATTCATAAAAATATTTAAAAATGTCCTGCTGTTTGCGGAGGGGTTCTTATGTCGGGCTATACATTAAAGATTGTAATTGCCGATGATGATGAGCCCATCTGCAACCTGTTGAGCGATATACTGGGCACATTCGAGGGTGTCGCTGTCGCCGGCAGAGCCAGCAATGGCAGGGATCTCCTGAAACTGGTAAAGGATACCGGGCCGGACGCCGTTTTTCTCGACATCCAGATGCCCGGGCTGGACGGCCTTTCGGCTGTTCACCAGCTGCAAAGGCAGCACCCCGGCGTCTTTATCGTTTTCATTACTGCCTACCCCCAGTATGCTGCCGAAGCATTCAACCTGGACGCCGTCGATTACCTGATCAAGCCGCTCAACCGGGAACGAATCGCGCGAACGCTGGCCAAGTTGATGCGCTTTAAAGAGGTGCGAACCGCCGGGGGTAAAGATCACCGGCCGTACCCCGGGCCGGGCGGCAGCTCAAAAAGCGGGCCTGATTGCCGTACAAAACTTACCATCAAAAGCGGACACGGGATTATCGTCATAGACACGGACAGCATTTTTTTCGTAGAAAAAGTGGGCAAAAAGTGCGTCATCCACACGGACTCCGGCCTCTACGAAACATCGGAGCAGCTTTCCCTGCTCGAAAGAAAGCTTGACCCCGCCCGGTTCTTCCGTTGCCACAGGAGTTTCATCATCAACATCAACCGCGTGGAAAAGGTTTTACCCTATGCGGACCGCGCCTATGAAGTGACTTTCCGTAACTACCCCGCCAGGGTAACCATGCGCCGGGAGAAGTTTGAGGCCTTTTGCCTCATGATTCAGAAATGA
>NZ_JBNATZ010000345.1:0-2171 GCF_049701015.1 Desulfofundulus sp. | reverse complement strand
CCCACTGGTGGGCAAAAATTGCCCACTGGATTTTGAGAGAAGGCCGCTATAGCACGGGGAAATAACCTGTGCTGCTTGTTTTTGTGAGTCCCTTCACGGAGTTCAGGATATTAAACCGTGTTCCTTCATTTTGGCATACAGAGACCGCCGGTTTAAACCCAGAGCCCGGGCAGTTGCGGTCCGGTTCCAGTTGTGTTCCTGCAGGGTCTTTAAAATTACCCGCCGTTCCACGTCGGCTACGATTTCCTTCAAGGTCATACCCGGTTTGATGATATCTTCTTTAAACTCGTGTTGGGGGAACCGCAGTGAATGGGGCAGGTCTTCCGGCAGAATGACCGGTCCTCTGGTCATTACTACCGCCTGCTCACAAACATTTCTCAGCTCCCGCACATTTCCCGGCCAGTCATACTGCATTAAAAGGGCCATGGCCTCGGGAGAAAAATCTGTTATGCATTTGTTCTGTTCCCTGCTGTACTTTTGCAAAAAGGCCCTGGCCAGTGCCGGAACGTCTTCCATTCTCTCCCTCAAAGGAGGAAGCCAGATGGTCACAACCTTCAGTCGAAAGTAGAGATCTTCCCGGAAGGTTCCTTCCTGAACACAACGTTCAAGATCCTTGTTGGTAGCTGCCAGTATCCGTACATCCACCCGGATGCTTTCCGTGCCCCCGACCCGTTCAAATTCCTTTTCCTGCAACACCCGCAACAACTTGGCCTGCGTTGCCAGGCTCAGTTCTCCGATTTCATCCAAGAAGATGGTCCCCCGGTGGGCCAGCTCGAATTTGCCGGGTTTCCTGGCCCCGGCTCCAGTGAACGCACCCTTCTCGTGGCCAAAAAGCTCGCTTTCCATCAAGTTTTCCGGTATGGCGGCACAGTTTATTTTAATGAAAGGACCGTCCCGCCTGCTGCTGTTGTTATGAATCGCCCGGGCTACCAGTTCCTTACCCGTCCCGCTTTCTCCCTGAATGAGTACCGTGACATTGCTTGCCGCCACCCGGCCGATGTTTTTGTAAACCACCTGCATGGCCGGCGACTGTCCAATCAAGGTTTCCATGGAAAGGGGTTCCGGTGTGCGGCCTTCCCGCAATGCTTCTACTTCCATGGCCAGTTGTCTCATAGTTACGGCCTTTTTTACCGTCAGGACCAGCTCATCCAGGTTAAAGGGCTTTATGATATAGTCAAAGGCACCGGCTTTCATGGCCTGAATGGCCATCTCGGTAGTACCGAAAGCTGTCATCAGAATTACCGGCAGACGGTTGTCCTGCTGCTGAATCCGGTCCATTACCTGCATACCGTCCAGCTCCGGCATGCGAATGTCCAGCAAGACGGCATCGGGTGGGTTCCGGCTAATCAATTCCAATGCCTGCATCCCGTCCCGGGCTGTCTGGACGCGATATCCGGCATCTTCCAGTACTTCAGTTAAAAACTCGCAGACACTTTCTTCGTCGTCTACCACAAGCACCAGTGCCATTTATCCTTCCTCCTTCGCCAGTGGAATATAAATTTTGCAGGTAGTGCCCTGTCCGAGCTGGCTTTCCAGTTCTATTTCCCCTCCATGGGCACGCATTATTTCATAGGCAATGGCCAGGCCCAAACCCACCCCTTTGGGTTTGGTGGTGAAAAAGGGATCAAACAGGTGGGGCATGATTTCCGGCGGTATACCCCGACCCGAATCTTTTACCTTTACCAGAACCATTTTTTTCTCCGCCTCAAGCTCCGTGGAGACAATAATTGTTCCCTGGCCGGACATAGCCTGGGCGGCGTTGTACAGCACGTTGTAGAGAACCTGTTCCATCTGGCCCGGATCCATCCAGACGGGGGGCAAATCTTCTGTCAATTCTCTTTTGATTTCAACCTCTGAATCGTGAGCGTCCTGGAAAAATTGGGTTACCCGGTTGACCAGCACGTTAACGTCATGGCTACCGAATACGGCCCGCGCTGGCCTGGCAAAATGCAGCAATTTGTCAACGATAGTGTTCAGCCGGTTGATCTCCCGCTGGATGATGGTAAGCGAGCGGGGAGAGGGATTGGGATTTTTCTGCCAGAATTGAAAATAACCGCTGATCGATGTAAGAGGATTGCGGATCTCATGGGCCACACCGGCCACCAGTTTACCCAGAGAGGCCAATCGTTCCTGGCGCCGGATCTGTTCTTCCAGGTGTACCCTGTCGGTAA
>NZ_JBNATZ010000344.1:0-2174 GCF_049701015.1 Desulfofundulus sp. | reverse complement strand
GCCGGCGTCGGTCGAGACTCCCGACGTCGAAGGAGCAGGCGCTCCACCGCCACCGCCGCCTCCGCCACCGCTGGTGCCGCCACCGGTGGTACCCCCACTGGTGTTTTGAGGTGGTGGTGCCTCCAGGTCCAGGATGATGGAAGCAAGCTTGGTATTGTTGCTCAAAATTTGCAACGTATAATCATTAGTGTTAGCCACGTTTAAACCCGGCTGGTAGACCCAGTGGTAGACTAACTGGTAGACGTAGTAGACGGTATTGTATACTGATCTATAGATTTTCTTATAGACCGCATTCGTTATCCCATTTTTGTCCAGGTTGCCAATGCCCAGGATCTGCAACATGATGCTGTTAAAATCAGTATCGGTAAGGACCTGGACGGTGAAATCAACTGTGGTTTTATCCTGGTTGGTGACCAGCTTGGCAGTACCGCCATTCTTGACCCAGTTGCCGTCTTTGTCCTGGACTGCCGCCCGATGACTTTCGTCTACCTGGACAGATAGATTCGGATTTTCTGTTAGGGTCACCGCTCCAGCCGGGGCCGGATGCACCACACCGCAGGTCAGCGTTGCCAGGAAGGCCAGGAACACTACCAGGGCGATGTTCCCCAGGAAGGTACGGCTGGCATATAACTTGCCCATTACCTGTTTCACCTCCTTTCCCGGCGGAATTGGAATGTTCCTGCCTATTAAGGCAAGACTTCCCTTGTAAATTTTATCATCAGCCAACCAAAAACAGCAAGCAAAAAATTTGGGGTCACGTGATGACCCCGTCAACCCGGGCATGTTTGAGCACCTCACCTGCCCGGCCTGTAATTTACTCCACCCCACTCAAGGGTTGCGCTCCCGCACTTTTCGCCACTCTTCCTTTTCCAAAAAGCTCCCCTCTACATTATCTTCCATTTCCAGGAACATTTTATAAGGAACCGCAAAGGAGAGTAAATCTTTTTCCACATGCTTTCGAGCGGAGATATCGGTAAGGCCGACAACCGCCCGGGGCCGTTCCGACCTGGCTTCATGGTAAGGGAAAAGGAATAAGGTGTGACAGCCGGCACCAAAGGGTATAATCACACTTTGCTCTCCGCCGCGGTTATAATTGGCCAGCACCGCCAGCGCCGAGAGCTGATCGCAGTTGGCCAGGAAGACCACTACTTCGGGTTTTTCATCTTCCGGTACCTGGTCAAGGGGCTTGAACACTACGTAAGGGGCCGGCACTTCGACGTAAGGCAGGGCATCGACGAATTTTTTAGCCACCTCCGGCGACTTGAAATAGCCTTCTCCGTGTTCCAAAGCCGGCATATTCCGCACAAGGCCCCTGGCGGCTTCAGACCGGCAGAATTCTTGATTTCCGGTAGATAGGAAGTACTCGATGCCGCCGGGGAAATTAACGTAAAGGTTGCCAAAACCAAGTCCCACGCCGCCGCCCAGGCAACCATAGGTCTTGCGGTCAAAAACAGCCGTCTTTCCTCTCGCCGCCCCCATAAACATGGCTACTACGCAACCCCAGCGGCCTTCCTTAAACTGGAGGGCTCCCGGAGGTTTTTCCTCGCTCAGTAAAATACCTACAGGAGAATATTTTAAGTTCAAGGCCCGGGCAATTTTACTTTCCACTATCAGCACCCCCATTTAAAATTTAAAGCAACTCGAACCAGATACTCTATCTTCCGCCTGGAAGAATTTCCTGGTCCCATTTTATCATACCCCATTGACCCATTTCCAGAAAGAGTGGCAGAGATTTTTGGTATATGTGGAACACCGTTCTTCATACCAATAAACCCGGGAGGGTTGGTTGACTTGGCACGCAATATTACTCACCCGGCAGGCTCCTCCACGGGGAACAGAGGAAAGATTACCGACGCGGACTTCACACTCAACATTTACCGCATAATCAATTACCTGCGCCGCTCCCGGCAGGATATAGAAAGGGAGAAGCGCACCGGCGAAGACACTTTGGCCATTCAAAAAAGGATCATGGCCAAAGTACTGGACGACCTGGGTATCCCTTATGACCAGGTGGAGGAGATCGGCTCCGGAGACAAAATCGAAACCCGGCCGGTGTTCCAGCAGGTCCTGGCGGACCTGGAGCAGGGCAAATACAATGCCGTGGCCGCCAAGGAAATATCTCCAGCCAAAAACTGGCGGCGCAAGTGGCCAAAAACGATTGCCAGGTTAAAGGA
>NZ_JBNATZ010000343.1:0-2187 GCF_049701015.1 Desulfofundulus sp. | reverse complement strand
CGAGCCGGGTTTTGAAGCCGATGGTGAAGCAGGATCTGGAGAAGATAGCATCCGGTGTGAAGCTCGGGATGACGCTGTTTGAGCCGAAGGGGGACTTTGCTGACGACGTGGCACGTATGTGTGAAAAAATGGGGATACCGTGCACGTATGTGAATCCCTTGAGGGAGGATACAGCGGTGCTGAATCCTCTTGAAGGAGACGCCTACAGCGTGGCGGAGTCGGTACGGACAGTTTTGCGGAGCATATTCGGGAAGCAGGAAGCGTTTTTTGCGCACGTGCAGGAGACGGCGGCGCGGAACGTGATATTGATGCTGAAAGAACTCAGGGGGGACGACCTGACGCTGCTGGACGTGGTGCGGGCCTTGAGGGACCAGAAGGTGCTGAAGAACCTGGTCCAGGATCTGGAAAGGCAGATAGGTTCCAGTGACCTGGTGGATTACTTCCGGGCGGAAGTGCTGGGCGAGTTGCGGGAAAAGTTTTACCAGTTTGCGATGGGATTGAGGCAGCAGTTAGAGGACATATCTGGGAACCCGTTATTGAAGCGGGTACTGATAGGGAAGTCCAGTATAGACCTTGACGGGCACCTGGATAAAGGCGGTCACGTCCTGCTGGTGAACACGGCGATGGGGGAGCTTGGCCACCTGGGGGACGTGTTCGGGCAGTTTTTGATTATGCACTTCCAGAACGCTGTTTTTCGGCGGCCCGGCACGGAGTGGACCAGGACCCCGCACATTTTGTATATTGACGAGTTTCCGAGATATATCAACCCGGATTTTGAGAGGCTTTTAGCGATAGGCCGCTCATTCCGGTGCGCCTGTGTTCTGGCCCTTCAGGCACTATCGCAGTTGAAGCTGGAGGGGAACCCGCACTTTGTGGATGTTGTGCTGAATAACGCCCGCAACTGGGTGGTGTTCGGGGGGTTGAGCGCTGAAGAGGCCAAACGGTTTGAGAAGGAATTTGGTGCTGACAGGGTGGACAGAGTGAGCCGGACGTACAACGGGGTACCGGTAATTCCCGGCCTGCAGGTGCCCGAGCGGTCGAGCGTATCGGAATCATGGGAAGCCCGGTTCGACTTCACGTATATCAAAGAACTGCCCGCCAGGTATGTAATCTACCGCATAGTCCGCGACGGGAGCGTGCAGCCCCCGGCCCTGGGGGTAACCAGCAGGATTGACGAAAAAGGTGTGAGCGTCAACATTTTCCAGGCACTGTTCAAGCGGGAAGGGAGCAGGGCGGCCCCTGAGAGCGGATTAGCCGTTGAGGAATCCCCCGGGGAAAACGTCGCCCGGAAATTGTGGCCGGAAAAGGATCTCTTCGCCGGAACCCTCCAGGAAGGTTCTGAAAAAGCGGCCGACGCTGCCGGTCAAGAAAATATTCTTGAGCGGCAAGGTACGGCGGACAGCCCTGTCGTTTCTACCGGTGATGGGGACGCCTTTTTCGGAGGACTGAAACTTCCCGGTTGATTGGCATGCGCATACCGTTAAATATCCGCCCGTTAAGGCGGGTTTTCTTTTTTTAGGCCATTCCTGCGGGAGAAAGGGGGGTATCGTTAAAAAACCGCTGGCCTGGGGAAAGGAAAAAACAAAGGAGGCAAGAAGCATGAGTGAAGCATTTGAGCTGACTGAAACAGGAGATGGTACTCTCGAAATCCACGAAAGCCTCGATAATAGGGACTCTAAGAGCACCATGGTCAGTTACGTCGTGGAGCCGGGAAGCTCAGGTGAGGAAGAGCTTGATCAAGCGGGAGATATTAAGCTCGCACACACCGAAAACACCGGAGATGTCGATAATGCCGCTGAAACCCCAAAGACCCGGAAGAAAAGACCAGACCGTGAGCTGGACGAAAACTGGCTCAAAATTTACGCCAGCCGCCAGAACAGGGGCATAATCGAGGAACTGGTGGTCGGCATAGAGAAACATGACCTCTATGAAGAAACCATCCCCTGCCTGCGGGTGAACATCGGCAACGTCAAGGGACTGGTGCCCATTCAAGAGGCCGGTGTGGAAACCAGGGACGAACTGCGCCGCCTGGTCGGACAGAAACTTCCCTTCATCGTCATCGGAATCATGGAAGAGGCCAACCTTTGCCTGCTCTCCCACAAGGCCGCCGTTCAGCGCCTGGCTGCTCGCACCTGGAAGGAAATCAAGGAGGGGCAGGTTCGGGAGGCCAGGGTCACCCGGGTGGGC
>NZ_JBNATZ010000342.1:0-2216 GCF_049701015.1 Desulfofundulus sp. | reverse complement strand
ACGCTCCGGTCAATTTGTTCCCAATCGGTGGGCGTCCGGGGACACAACCGATAGCAGTTTCCCTCCTCGAGTCCGCAGGGGTAAACCAGGGCAACGCGCTCCCCGACAGCCTTGATGTAGGGACAGAGGCCGGCACAGAGTCCGCACCGCGTACAGGCCCCGCTGTCCATAACTTCTTGTTTCAAATCAAGAGCTCCCTTTTTCCGGCTCAACGTAAATCAAGACCTCCTCAGTGTTCAACATTTAAACCCGTTTAATCAGGATTTCTTCCAGCTTCAGCCGCGGGCGGGGAGGCGGGTCCTGGTCGGGGAAACCTATGGGCAGCAGGGCCACAACCACGATATTGTCGCCCAGTCCAAGCAACTGCTTCACCTGCTTTTGTCTGAACATCATCACCCAGCACGAGCCCAGCCCCAGGTCGGTGGCCCGCAGAACAATGTGCTCGATGGCAATGGCGGTATTCAGAGTCACATAGGCCCTGGCCGCGTTGCGGTCCATTTCTCCCTGCTTGATGTAATCTTCCATTTTAACGTTCTCAAAGTCCGTCCCGACAAAGGCACCGGCTTCACGGAGTTCCACAATTCTTTGAGGTCTTGTTTCTACTGCTTCCAGGTCTGCACAGCAGACAATGGTGACAGGCGCCCGGGCGATGAAACTCACCCCCAGTGTGCACTCAGCCAGACGCTGTTTCATCTCCGCACTCTCCACCACCACAAACCGCCAGGGCTGAATGTTGGTCCCGGAAGGGGCCAGACGGGCGGCCTCCAGCAATTCCGTAATATAGGCTTCGGGAATGGGGTCCGGTTTAAATTTACGGATACTTCTCCGCCGGCAAATGGCATCTTTTAACTCCATATATATCCTCCTCATAACATACTTTTCAGACAGGTTTCTGTTTTCTGGTTTTTCCTGGCCCTTACAGCCGACCCCCTTTTGTTTTGTTTTTACCCGTCGCGTTTCTTGAGTACTATCATGGCGTCGGCAACCCTCACTCCTTTCCCTTCGGGGTAAACCACCAGCGGGTTGATGTCCAGTTCCTCGAGCTGATCATTTAAGACCGTAGCCAGGGTGGAGACCTTCATAATCACGTCCACCAGGGCTTCAATGTCGGCAGGTGGTTTGCCACGCACCCCTTTCAAAACCTCATAGCCCTTGATTTCCCTGATCATGTCCAGGGCATCACCCCGGCTTAGCGGAGCTACCCGGAACGAAACATCTTTCAACACCTCGACGAATATGCCACCCAGCCCGAACATGACCGTGGGGCCGAACACCGGATCCCTGGTCACACCGATGATCACCTCGGTCCCTTCCGGCAGCATTTCCTGCACCAGTACGCCGTTAATGCGGGCACCCGGTTTATAATGGCCGGCATTCTGCAGTATGGAAGCGTATGCCCTTCTCACTTCCTCTTCCGAAAAGAGGTTCAGAAATACGGCACCTGCCTCGGTCTTGTGCGGAATATCCGGTGAATCAACCTTCATCGCCACGGGGTAACCTATTTGCCCGGCAAGCTCCACAGCTTCACCTGCTGAACCAGCCAGGCCGCTCCTGGTCACCGGAATCCCGAATTTGGAGAGCAGGGCTTTGGAATCACCCTCGCTCAGAGTCCCTCCGACCCCGACAATATCACCGGGGAAATCATAGTCTTTCATCGAAATGGCTGGTACACGGTATTCCTCACTCTTTCTTTTACGCAGGAATTCCGAGTAATTCACCAGGTGGGCCAGCGCTCTAACGGCCTGAACCGTATTCGGCAGAACGGGCACACCCGCGCGGCGCAGCTCCCTAACCCCGTCCCCCTCATCCTGGCCCGGGAAGACCCAGGGACAGATGACGATGGTTTTATCGGTGGAATTATAAACATTGATAACCTGGCGGGCAATTTCTACACCGTATGGTTCCCGAAAATCGAAGTTGCCCAGGATGATGTCTATATTGTCTTCCTCGAGTAAAGCGTTAAAGCAGGGGACAAGTATTTCCGGATTGGTTACATACTGTGCTGTTAAATCGACTGGATTTTGAGCGGAAGCAAAAAAGGGCAGTGCGGCTTCCATTTTGGATCTCGCCCTTGCACTGAGCGGAGGAATAACAAGACCCAACCGCTCGCTGATATCAGCCAGGGCAACTCCAGCGCCGCCTGACACTGTTATCAGAGCGATGTTTCTCCCTTTGGGCAGGCGTCCTGCTGAAAACACAGGCACAAAAGCAATTAG
>NZ_JBNATZ010000341.1:0-2222 GCF_049701015.1 Desulfofundulus sp. | reverse complement strand
TCATTGCGAAACTTATTTCGGGGTAGCATAAACCCGGCAGCCGTGGGGTGGCCACCGCCGCCCAGAGCCTTGGCAATCTCCGAAACATCGACGCCCTTATCCCTGCTCCGCAGGGAAACGGTGTTCTTCTGAAAATTAACGATAACTGCAACGTCAACCGGGTAAGTTTCAAGCAGCTTGTGGCCGACCTGGGAAATATACTGTTCGGCAAAAACGATTGCGCAGGAGGGGGTGATTGAGTTGTAAACGACAGCAGTTTTGATGGCCTCCTCGATATACCGCTGCTCCCGCCCTTCCTCGATGCCCATGAGGTACCGCTCGCGGTCGGTCAGGTTCACGTCAGGGTAGTACACAAAACGCCTTAAAAATTCGTCGTGTCCGAGAACGTGCAGCAGCCTGTTCAGGACGACGGAATGCGGTGATTCATGTCTCCAGAGGTCATAGTCATTGGCGTGCCAGACGAGTTGTTCATATTCTTGCAAGTTCGGATGAAAAGGGCGGAGGAAATCATAAAACAATCTTGCACCACACTTTTCGGTGTTGATGTGGGCATACGGGTACTTACTCAACCAACCTGCCGTCTTGTGGTGGTCAAAAAGCCATACTGCCTCCCCGCGTGATTTTAGTAAATCGGCTACCTCTTTGCTTTGGGGCGAAATATCGGTCACAAACAGCACTCCCGGTTCGTCGCAAGCCTTGCGGATTACCTCGTCAACCTCGTCGTAGTTAGTGATGTGGACATTCCCCTCCAGGGGGTACGCAGCCTTAAACAGGACGGCACAGGTTATGCCGTCGAAGTCGTTGTGTGTTACCAGCGTGGGCATGTTAAGGGGGCCTCCTTTCGCGGTCAGGTATCCCTTTCCCTGCGCAATATTTCGAGGGCCAGGATTGCATAACCAGCTATGTCCATCAGGGTGTCTTCTATACTCTCAAAATGCGGTTTCGCGTTATCATGCCATGTCAGGTTAATCAGGCGTTCAACCTTATCGTTCAGCCGCACAGCAATTCCCTTCACCCCAAACCGTCCCAGGGTACGGTTGGGGTCGCCGTAATCGGCACGCTTTTTCTCTAACAGGTCAGCTATTTCGTTGGCCAAGGTGCGGTACATCCCACATCACCCCTTTGGATTTTAACCATGATCCAAGCCATGCCACGCCTTGCCGGGCCAAGCCTGGCCGCGCCTTGCCGCGCCAGGCCTCGCCCGGCCTTGCCGTGAACCCATGCCTCGCCTTACCCGGTCACGCCGCGCCACGCCTGACCCGGCTTCGCCAGGCCACGCCGCGCCAGGTCCTACCTCGATCCACGTCGTTCAGGCTGCACCCTCTTTGACTTTCCTGCTCTCAAACCGGGTGTAGCTGTTGTCCCGGACTGCGGGCCCCAGCTTTTCCAGCAGCTCCGGGCTGTCCCCAAGCAATTTTTTGACTTTCGTCGCGTCGGCCTTGATGTACGGCCTGGGGTCAATGCCCATCTGGTTTAAAACTCGCACGAAGGAGTCTACGTCTTCGATGCTTCTGGATTCGACCTTGTGAAAACCCCATGTCACACCATTGACTTCAATAGGTCCGTTCACATTGCACCAGGATTTCAAGGCCTCTCTTCGAACTGTTATCAATTTTTCCAGTATGAGCAGCTCCTCCGCCACCTTCCGGGCGTCCTCGACCGACGTGATGGGCCGCACGTCGTCCGGGATGTTTTTGGCCGCCGGGCATTGCTGGCTGTAACCGCACCAGGCGCAGTAGTGGCCGGGTCTGGGTGGGAACCTGTTGGTCCTGATGGCTTCATTCACCTGGGCAATCAGCCCCAGTACCTGGTCCTCCACCTGGCCTACACGCTTTAAGTCCAGCTCGGCCTGCCGGACAACGTTGTACCGTACGAAGTCCAACCGGACAACGAACCGGTCAATCTGCGGGTATTCCCGGCTGACCAGCCAGGCATATACCGCCAGCTGGAAATCGCGTTCCACGTCGGCCTGGCTCCTTACTTGCCAGTCGGTTTTCCAGTCAGTGATAATGGCCGTCGTGCCGTCAATCTCCAGCCGGTCAATGATGCCCCGGAATAGATACTTCCGCCCGGCCAGCCAGGCTTCCATCCATTCCTCGATACCTACCAGCGTGGCCAGCGGCACCGTGTGGGTATCCGCCCACTGCTGGGCCAGGGCCAGCACCTCCGGGTAGCGGTCGCTGGACAGCCCGCACGGCTGGTCGTAGAAGCACTGCCGGACA
>NZ_JBNATZ010000340.1:0-2239 GCF_049701015.1 Desulfofundulus sp. | reverse complement strand
TGTTGGTAAAATCGGTGGGGTTAGAAAATTTCCTACAGTGTGTTGACTTTATCCTCATTGTGTCAATACCTTGACAACTTAACTCATGTTGGGTTTAAATGTTAACTAGAAGCTACCACAAGTGTTAGGGAACACATTGGGCGTGGCCAAAATTTGTAAAGTAATTAGTGGGTGGGTCTACCGTTTAACGTTAGTATCCCTCCTTAAAATAATATGTGAAACACCATTCTCCTCCTGGCAAAAAAAGCCGCCTCAATCTTAAGTCCCCCAAGTTTTAGGATTACCCAAAAGTCAGCCACTGAAGACTCCGACTTTTAAGCCTGGGGATGAAAGCGGTAGCCAGGTGTGCTAAAATGGAAACATGGGGCGAACAAATGTTATCCGGGTTTTACCTAGCAAGCAACAAAGGCAAGTGCTCGAAATCTCCGGGGATCGTTGCGTTGCCCTCTGGAACGCCGTCCAGTACAGGTGTAGGCAGGCCTTCTTCCGGGGTGAACCCGTACCTTCCTACGAAATCCTGTCCACAGAGTTCAAGGAGCACCCGGTGTATCGTACCCTGCCCGCCTATATAGGGCAGGAGGTAATCAAAAAAGCACGGAGGACGTGGAACGCATTCTTCGCCTGTCTCCGCCTGTACCGAAAGGGCAGACTGGCACAACGACCCTCTCTCTCCCTATACTGGAAGGATCGAAAGACCGGAAAGCGTTTCTTCAGAGTTATCCCCGTCAAAGCACCCATTTCCTACTCCCTCACCGTGAAAATCTTGAACTTCACATTGTTTAGAGACCTCCGCAACGGCAGCGGGGATAGACTCCTGCTTCATACAAAAGGCCTGATGAGGTTTCACGGGTAACCCGAGACGTTAGAACTCAAGTACTATCCGGTTAAAAGGCGTTGGTACGCCCACCAGGTCGTGGAGGTACTCGATCTTGTTGCAAAGGCCAGACCACCGAAGTATGTCAGGTTAGTTCTCGGCGCCAGGACTTTCGTTACTCTCGCCGTGAAAAGCCTCGACTACCAACTCCTTTTCTCCGGTAGAGAACTCTGGAGGGACTTTCTCTACTGGACGAAAGTGATTTCCCGGGAGCAGGCGCGGCAGAACAGGATTGGGAGGAAAACTTCGCGAAAACTCAAGCTCCTATACCATAGGCGGAGTAAAAGGTCAAAGCACGTCTTTGAAGCACTTGCCAAACAGATTGCCAGGATCCTCAAGAAAAACGGAGTAGGAACTCTGTTTATCGAAAACCTGACAGATATCCGCCCGGACATGGATTTCGGTCCGCAGAACCTGCTGATCCGCAACTTCTGGATCTTCCGCATGCTCAGGAAGGCGATCGAAGGCGCGTGCGTCAAAAAAAATATTGCCGTCGTTTTGGTAGAAACCCGGGGTACTTCATCTACTTGTGTCGTCTGCGGAGGTCTCATCAACAGGTGAGTGCGAAATAAAACCTGTTGTCCGAAGTGCGAGGTAGTATGGCACGCAGATGCCAATGCCGCTTTAAATCTACTCCTCAAGGGTTCCTCGAAGGGGCACGGGGTGAAGGCTACACCCCAGAGGCCGTAAGTACTCCGGTGGAGTAGATATCGATGGGAAAGCCGCCCCGAATCCGCTGTCGGTATGCCCTCAAGGGCGGCGGACAGCGTTCCTAAAGCGGCGTAAGTCGCTTTCAGGAACCCCTCCCCCTTTAGGGGGAAAGAGGAGGTCGGGTATCTGAAAATTAGGAACTACCTTGGTGAGTAATGTTATATTTTGCAAGTTTGATATTAAGTTGCCTTTTGGGAATAAAAAGGGAGGTGTGGGCATATTCTATATGGGAAAGGGAAGCTTAGCGATGGAGGAAGAAAGAAGAAAAGAAATGGCTATATCGAGAATACGATTAGAGGAAAAACAAGGACATGAGACCAGAAAGCATTTGCTTGTAGAGCTGGAAAATGAATTAGGTCATCCCGTGTTGACTTTTTTTACAAGCTTTAGATATCCAGTTATGATTGAGGATGAAGATGTAAAGGTTCTTGAAGATGTGTTACAGAGAATAGATACAAGCGGCGGATTTGCTCTTATTATTAACTCTCCCGGAGGAGATGCGCTTGCTGCTGAGAGAATAATTCGAATTTGTCGTAGTTATAGTGGAACAGGTGAATATTGGGCAATTGTTCCAGGTAAAGCTAAGTCAGCGGCTACAATGATATGTTTTGGGGCAAGTAAGATTTTTATGGGTGCAGCTTCTGAATTAGGGCC
>NZ_JBNATZ010000339.1:0-2239 GCF_049701015.1 Desulfofundulus sp. | reverse complement strand
CCCCTTCACCACCCAGCCCGACTACCACCCGCGCACCTCTGGCATTAAGCTCGTCGAGCAGGCTGGCAGCGACCCCGGCCACTCCATCGGGGTCTTCCGGCAGCGGCCTCGCTGCCTGACCAAGCACTTCCACCTCCTTACCGCCAGCTCGGATCAACACGGCTCGAGCTTCAGGTCCTTCCAGATCCAGGCCAGCACAAAGAAAACTATTTCGCTTAAAAACCAACAAGTATTTCCTCCCCGGTCTCCTGTTTATTCTTCTGCAGTGCAGACAACCTTTACCGCCTCTTCAGGTGTGGTTATGCCGGCCAGGACTTTGGATACTGCTTCCTGGCGCAGGGTAGCCATCCCTTCTGCCACGGCTCTTTCTTTGATCTCATTGGATGATGCTTCTTTTTTAACCAGTTCCCTGATTTCCCTCGTTACCAGCATAACTTCCGTCACCGCTGTACGTCCCCGGTAGCCGGTATTTCCGCAGTACGGACAACCAGCACCCTTTTTTAATACGAAGCGTTTTTCGCCAAGACCCAGGGCCAACCGTTCCGGCGCATCCACCGGTAATTCGTACTCTCTTACGCAGCGCGGGCATACTTTTCGCACGAGTCGTTGCGCGGCCACACACAACAAAGACGAAGCCACCAGATATGGTTCAACCCCCATATCCACCAGCCTTACAGGAGCCGAAGCTGCATCATTGGTGTGCAGTGTGGAGAGGACCAGGTGTCCGGTCATCGCGGCCTGAACTGCAATACGTGCAGTATCCGCATCCCTTATTTCCCCAACCATCACCACATCCGGATCCTGACGCAAAATAGACCGTAAAGCCACTGCAAAGGTCAACCCCGCCTTTAAATTCACCGCCACCTGATTGACGCCCGCTATTTCATATTCTGGAGGGTCTTCAACGGTAACTACGTTAATCTCCCGGGAAACTATTTCCGAAAGGACAGCGTAAAGAGTAGTGGTTTTCCCCGAACCCGTAGGACCGGTGACCAGGATCATACCGTAAGGTGACCTCATAACCTTGCGGAGACGTAACAGGGCATTTTCAGAATACCCAAGCGTTTCAAGCTTCGGTATTACACGGGTCCTGTCCAGTATCCGCAGAACTGCTTTCTCACCCCAAATCGTAGGCAATATGGAAACCCTTAGATCTACCTCCCGCGGCTGGCGCAATCTAATCCGGCCATCCTGCGGTAGACGGCGCTCGGCAATGTCCAGGCCGGCTACCACTTTGAGCCGCGTGATGACAGCCCCGTGCAGCTTGCGGGGGAATTCCGTCACATCGTGGAGGACACCATCCGTACGGAAACGGACCACAGTCTTTTCCCGGCCGGGTTCAATATGGACATCACTTGCTCCCTCGCTGACAGCCTGTTCAATTAGAATATCGACCAGCCTGACTACAGGAGCGTCAGCAGCTTCATAAAGAAGAGGTTCTTCTTCCGGCACATCTACACTGCCTGCCGCCCCCACAGCCTCCTCCACCGCGCTGGTGCCGTACCAGCGGCGAATGGCACGGTCAATCTCGTCCGGGCTGGCTACTGCTGGAACGACCTCACAACCCGTAGCAAAGCGGAAGTCGTCCATAGCCACCACATCCAGGGGATCAGCGGTGGCTATATACAATTTTTTCCCTTCCCTTGCGTAAGGAAAGACCTTGTGTCGCCGGATAAGAGATTCAGCCACGTCCGGTACAGGACGCTTTCCTTCCAGCTCCACCCGGGGGACACCCAGGTGCTCGGCCAGAGAAGCGGTGAGAAGTTCTGGTGAAAGATACCCCAGTTCAACAAGGATCTCTCCCAGCTTCTTACCGGTCTTTTTCTGCACATGAAGGGCATTCCTGACCTGTTCTTCTCCCACCAGGCCGCGCCGTACCAGAAATTCTCCCAGACGGGGGAACGCCATTACATTATCCACCGGCAGACCCCTTTTCTTATTGTACCGTTTGGTAAATCGAAAGAACAGGTAAAAGAAGAGAGATCAGCACAAATCCTACACCGCCACCCACGGCCACAATCATGGCCGCTTCAACAAAAGGCGGCAGTTTCTGCATGAGCATATCAAGCTCGGTTTCAAACAGAGATGCGGCCTGTTCCAGCAGCGAGCTCAGGTCCCCTGAAGATTCCCCGACAGCAATCATTTTCTGACCCGTCAGGGGCAAAAATTTTGACCCGGTAAACCCATCTGCGAGGGAGCGGCCCTCACGCACCAGTTCGCCGGCTTTCCTGATCTCCCG
>NZ_JBNATZ010000338.1:0-2249 GCF_049701015.1 Desulfofundulus sp. | reverse complement strand
CCTTTATACACCGGCGGCCATGGTGGTGGCCCAGGCCATTATTGCTTCCCCTATCGTGGCGGGTTTTACCGTGGCTGCCATGCAATCTCTCAACCCGAAGATTCCCTTGCAGATTCTGGCCCTGGGGGCTTCCCGGTGTCAATTGCTGTGGCTTCTGGTGCGGGAGGCCCGGCTGGGTTTGCTGGCCGCGGTGATAGCCGGGTTTGGTGGCGTGATATCCGAAGTGGGCGCCTCCATGATGGTCGGCGGCAACATTGCCGGTAGCACACGGGTGCTTACGACGGCCACGGTACTGGCAGTGGGCCAGGGCAAGTATGAGCTGGCCACCGCCTTGAGCATCATTTTGTTGCTCCTGGCTTACGGTATTACTGCTATATTAACCATGGCCCAGCAGCGCGGCAGCCATGCTTGAAGATCGGAGCGATGAACGCGGCGGGGGCGACCGTCGCCCCGACAGCGTTGCCATAGTGTTGCATTTTGAGGAGAGAAAATGCAAATGAAGGAATTATTCCAGGCAGTTACCATTAAAGAGGCGCGGGAAAGGGTTTTAAATCATGTCTCGTTTCCGCGGGATGGGGAAAAAGTCCCATTGTTGTCCGCTCTCAACCGTTGTCTTTTACATGATGTGGTGGCCGTTGACGATGTACCGGGTTTTGACCGTTCTACCATGGACGGTTTTGCCGTGCGGGCAAAGGATACTTTTGGAGCTTCCGAGGGCCTGCCCGCCTATCTGGAGGTGGCAGGTGAAGTCCTGATGGGTGTGGCGCCGGACAGGGATTTAAAGCCGGGTCAGGCCTGGCGCATTGCCACCGGCGGGATGCTGCCCGCGGGCGCCGACGCGGTGGTGATGGTGGAGCATACCGAGGAACTGGATGACAGGACCATTGGCGTTACCAGGCCGGTGGCACCCGGGGAAAACGTCGTCCGCCGGGGTGAGGATGTTTCGGCGGGTAGCGTGGTGCTGCCGGCGGGGCACCGCCTGCGGCCGCAGGACCTGGGGATACTGGCCGCGGCCGGGGTTGTGGCAGTGGAAGTAAGACGTCCCTTAAGGGTGGGTATCATTTCCACCGGCGATGAAGTGGTCTCTCCGGCAGAAAAACCGGCCCCGGCCCAGGTGCGGGACATCAATTCCTATACCCTTTCGGGGGCGGTGGCCGCCTGTGGCGGCGAGCCACTCCTGTACGGCATTGTCCGGGACGACTTTCACCAGCTGCAGGACCGGCTGGCCCGGGCCCTTTCTGAAAACGATATGGTGCTGCTCTCCGGGGGTAGTTCGGTGGGTACCCGGGACGTGGCGGCCCGGGTGATTGATTCCCTGGGGCGGCCGGGAGTGTTATTTCACGGAATTTCCCTGAAACCCGGCAAGCCCTCCGTGGGGGCGGTGGTCAACGGCAAACCGGTCTTCGGGCTGCACGGGCATCCCGCCTCGGCCCTGGTGGTCTTTGAACTGCTGGTGGCCCCTTTGATCAGATCTTACAGTTACCCTCAGGAAAGCTTCTGGGAATTCCCCTTGAAAGCGCGGGTAACCCGCAATTTGCGTTCCGCCGCGGGGCGGGAGGATTTCATACGTGTGAAACTGCGCTTGCAGGGCGGGGAGCTCCACGCGGAGCCCGTGCTGGGCAAATCGGGCCTGATTACCACTATGGTTCGTGCCGACGGGCTGGCCCGCATCCCGGCGGGTAAAGAAGGTGTGGAAGCAGGCGAATGGGTGGAGGTCAAACTTTTTTGAGGAGTGATGGCGTTGTCTAAGGTCACGGGGAAACGGGACGTTTATCTGGATGACCGGCCCTGGGAAGAAGCTCTGGAAGAATACATGGCTTACCTTGAGCAAAAGGGGGCGCTCAATCCCGGCCCGCCCGAGGTGGTGGCGGTGGAGGAAGCCCGGGACCGGGTGACGGCGGCTCCCGTTTATGCCCGGGTGTCTTCGCCCCATTACCACGCGGCGGCCATGGACGGCTACGCGGTCAGGGCTGCCCTTACTTTTGGTGCTTCTGAAACTGCTCCCAGGCGGCTCGCTGTGGGCAGCGAGGCCGTCATGGTTGATACGGGTGATCCCCTCCCCGAAGGGTGCGACGCGGTGATCATGGTGGAGGACGTGCATTTTGTCTCCCCGGAGGTCATTGAAATTACACAGCCGGTTTATCCCTGGCAGCACGTACGGCCCATAGGGGAAGATATAGTTGCTACGGAGATGATCGTTCCCGCCAATCACCGGGTGCGCCCCATGGACATCGGGGGGCTCCTGGCGG
>NZ_JBNATZ010000337.1:0-2263 GCF_049701015.1 Desulfofundulus sp. | reverse complement strand
ACTTAAAATTCCATCCCTCAAAGGTGTAAACCATCCTGCCGAATTCTTCCCAGGAAAATCTTTTTCCGTCTATCACCACGTCAGGCCCGGTACTTTCCTCTGAACTTTGATATTCAACCCTTCCGGCAACCTCGTCGTTTTTTATGTGAAATTGACCCTCAAAGCTTTCAAGGTATTTAGTGGCCAAGCCAGCCTTGATCTTCCGGAGCAGCTTTTCAAATAAGGATTCCATTTCTTCTTCATAATCGCCCAGTGCAGAGAAGATGTACCCGTCAGGATACCCTTCTTTGTTCAGTTCAAAAGCTCTTAGTTGCTGGCCGGCAGGGAGTAGAGTGTGTTGGATGAAAAAAGTGTGAGTCTTGTTTTCGCAATCTTTTACCCGTAGTTTTTTCACGGGTAGAGAATCGATCTCTGCCCCTATCAAATTGGAAATTAACTCGCGAAGGCAGTCGGAGCAAATACTTACGCCGTTTAGTGCCACCAGGTCATAACCCGGAACTTTGCGGTTGCAGCTTTCGCATTTTTCTCTCAAATGGTATCCTTCCTTTGCAGTTTTTTCTAATTATACCATTCAAGCTGCTTATGTGATCAATAAGATTAAATGGTGGTTTCAATGTCTTACAACCGTGACATCCTCCTCTGCGACCTGGACGCCTTCTTCGCCTCCGTGGAACAGCGTGACCACCCCGAATACCGGGGCAGGCCGGTCATTGTCGGCGGCCGCCCGGACGAACGCGGCGTGGTCGCTACATGTTCCTACGAAGCCCGGAAATACGGTATCCGTTCGGCCATGCCCGTGAGCCGTGCGGTCAGGTTGTGTCCCGACGCCGTTTTCCTCCCGGTTAACATAGCCCGCTACCGCCGGGTATCGGCCCAGGTACTTGCCGTTTACGCCCGGTTCGCCGCGCAAATAGAGCCGGTATCCATCGATGAAGCATACCTTGCCGTACCGTCCGGCAGGGGGATGGCGACGGCCGGGAAAATCCGGGAGGCGGTGAGGCGGGAACTGAACCTGCCCGTCTCCATCGGGGTGTCGGTCAATAAACTGCTGGCAAAAATGGCCTGTGAGCTGGCCAAACCCGACGGGTTAAAGCAGATCAAGCCGGAAGACGTGCCGACGGTGGTCTGGCCACTGCCGGTGAGGAAACTGCACGGGGTTGGACCGCATACGGAAGAAAGGTTGCGCCAGCTTGGGGTCAGGACAATCGGCCAGCTGGCGATGTTTCCGGAAAGCGAACTGGTCAGGATATTCGGCAGTTTCGGCGCGACTCTCCACCGGTACGCCAACGGGATTGACAGCCGGGAAATTGAGCCTGTGCGGAAAGTGAAGTCCGTTGGTGAGGAAATCACGTTTCCCCGGGACGTATACGATAAAGAATCGATTTTAAAAACACTCCTGGAATTAGCCGAACAGGTTGGACGCCGGCTGCGCAAAAAAGGGCTGAAAGGCCGCACGGTCATGGTGAAGATCCGGTACAGCGACTTCAGCACCATCACCAGGTCCCGGACGCTGCCGGATTTCGTGGACGGCGACGGTGCTATTTACCGGACAGCCAGGGAACTGTTTTTGGCCAACTGCGGCAGACCGCCCTGGAGGCTGGTCGGGGTACAGGTGTCAAACCTGGACGACGGGGCATGTGAGCAGCTGACCCTGTTCAAAGAGCCGGACAGGGACGGGCAGGTATGCAGGCTGGTGGATGAGTTGAGGGAAAAGTACGGGAAAGATGTAATAAAGAAGGCTGCGTTGTTGGAATCGTCCTCACGCAGCACATATCCCTAATCGTTTCCAAAGAATTTTCGTCCTACCGTTTTCTTAAATTACCTCCACTGAACACCAGAAAAATGTCCCGTACAAATGTGAACAGGGGGGCGTGGCGTTTGTGCGCCAACGCCGGTGGTCATAAACGGCAGAGTAGACTAAATTACTCATTGACAAGAAAACTGATCCGGGAGATAATGTGATCCAAGGCGGTTAGCAAAATGTTAGTAACCAGACCAATCGTATTAACCGGATATCCTCAAAAACCTTATTTCGAAACCAGCCGTGCCTACCAGGAAAAAACAGAGCCCCGGAAAACGGGGCTTTTCACTTTACCCAAAAAACCTTGATTTTAAAGGGCCGGGCGGGAATTTCCTGTTAGAGTAATCCACAGTTCTTACCGGGTACCTGGTGAGGCTCCGCACCAGGGGGCGTGTTCCCGACCGGACGGCGGAGCTGACACAGGCATTCTTCGTACACCCCTGTTTTAATGGGTTAAAGCTT
>NZ_JBNATZ010000336.1:0-2273 GCF_049701015.1 Desulfofundulus sp. | reverse complement strand
CTGTTGAGCTGGCTCAAAGCCCGTAGGAGGGCGGAGCGAGGGCAGAAAGCCGGTCCGGTGATTCCTGCTCCTTCCCCGTTGGACGGTGCTGGTGAAATTGCGAAGCTGGCTGCCGGGAGTGAGGTAATTGCAAACTCCGGAGGTAAAAAGACAAAGTGGGCTAACAGTTCCGGAAAGGTGAAGAGTGCGGCAGAAGGACAGTTGTGGAATGCGGTTAATGGCGGATTAAATTAAGAAAAGTCCGGAGAACAAAGGTTCTCGGGCTTTTTTCTTTTTTGTGTCCTATATGGAAGGAGTAGATCGTTTTGCAACAAGAAAAATTCTGTGCGAAAGGGACCGTAAGCCGCTTCATTTTTCAGGCGGACGACTTTTACGTTGCCGTATTCAACCATAACGGTGCACAAACAGTGATCACGGGTAACCTGTACGGCCTGAAACCCGGCGAACGCATCATTATCGAAGGAGAATGGTTCAATCATCCGAAGCACGGCCGCCAGGTAAACGTCACCTTCTGGGAGCGGCCCGTTCCGACCACCGAGGAACAGGCAGTAGCATTTCTTTCATCCGGCCTGGTTAAAGGCGTCGGCCCGGTGACTGCGAAACGCATTGTTGAAAAGCTTGGTCCCGAAGCCGTAGAAATCATCATGCGCGACGGGCCGGGAGTCCTCAAGGGCATAAAAGGACTGGGGGGTAAAGCCCAACAGGTTTACGAGAGCGTCCTGGAGACATTCGAGATCCAGCGGATCATGAAAAAACTCCTTCCCCTGGGCTTAACCCCGAAAGCTGCGTTTAAAGCCTTTAAAGAATTCGGCAGTGCGACAGCTGAAATTATCCAGCGCAACCCCTACTGCCTGATGGAGCTTGAAGGGATCGGCTTCCACCGTGCCGACGAGATGGCCGTGAAGCTGGGCGTACCCATGGACAGCCCGCAGCGTGTGGAAGCGGCAGTAACCTACACGCTGAAGCAGGCGGTGTGGGAGCAGGGGCACTGCTTCCTGCCGGTAGAAGAACTCTGCGAGAAGTCGCTGGAACTGCTGAACCATAAGAAAACGTACGTTATGCGGGACATGGTTGAGAGCGCCCTGAAGCGTCTGGCCGGTAATGAGAAACTGGTAATTGAGGCCGGGGCCGTGTACCCCCGGGGCATGTACAGGGCCGAAGTTGCCGTAGCTGAAAAGGTGAGGCGCCTGCTTTCCGGCAGCAGCGGTATGTATGTACCGCCTGCCAGGCTGGAGAAGCTGATCAAGCAGTACGAGTTATCCGCCGGGATAAGGCTGGCTCCCGAACAGAAGGCCGCCGTTGAGAAGATCATCAGCGGTGGCTTCCTGGTCCTTACAGGCGGCCCGGGCACGGGGAAATCGACGTGCGTCAGGGCCGTGCTGGAAGTGTTCCGCCGCATCAACCCTGAAGCGGAGATAATGCTGGCCGCGCCGACGGGTCGCGCCAGCAGGAGGCTTTCGGAAGTAACGGGTATGGAAGCGCACACCATTCATCGTCTTTTAGGGTTCGTTCCCGGGGAGGCGCGGCCGGCGTACCATTCCGGGAACCCGCTGCCCTGCGACCTGCTTGTGGTGGACGAATTCAGCATGGCCGGGATACAGCTTACGGGGCTGCTCTTTGACGCCGTGCCTGAAGGGGCGAAAGTGCTCCTGGTGGGTGACAGGGACCAGCTCCCTTCGGTGGAACCTGGCAACGTCCTGCACGACCTGCTGGCCGCCGGGGTGCCGTGCGTGAAGCTGGAGAAAATATTCCGGCAGGCCGCTGAAAGCCAGATTATTACCGGTGCCCACAGGGTAAACCGCGGACAGATGTTCTATCCCGACCACTCGAAGGGGGATTTTTATTTTATCGAGCGTGAAAAGCCGGAAGACATCGCCCGGACGGTCGTAAGGTGCGTGGAGAGATTCCTGGAACTGGGGTATCCGGTTGAAGAAATACAGGTGCTTTCCCCCATGAAAAAGGGGCCGGTGGGGACGGTAGAGCTGAACAGGATGCTTCAAGAAGCGATCAACCCGCCGGAACCGGAAAAACCGGGGCTGCAGAGAGGTAACACCACCTTCCGCCCGGGGGATAAGGTGATCTGCACCAGGAACAATTACGGCAAGGGTGTTTTTAACGGCGAGACCGGGACTGTGCTGGACATCATCACGGACGACAAAGGCAGCGTTTCCGGCCTGGTGGTAAAGTTTAACGGGGAACCGGTTGGGTACGCACTGGACGAACTGGGCGAACTGGAACTCGCGTACGCAGTGACGGTACACAAAGCCCAAGGC
>NZ_JBNATZ010000335.1:0-2299 GCF_049701015.1 Desulfofundulus sp. | reverse complement strand
CCCCGCCGGCTTTAAAAGGCGCACCATCATGGAGGCTATTTCATAGCGGGTCACCTGCCCCTCCGGCTTGAAGGTGCCATCCGGGTAACCGGATACAACTTTCATTTGAATCAAGCGGTAGATGACCCCCTCAGCCCAGTGGCCCTTAAGATCCTTAAAAGCCGTACCTGCACCGGGTTGTACCTGCGTTCCGGTTTGCGGTTTTGCAGCGGCATTTTCTGTCTTCCCTTCCAGCACCAGGCATGCCCAGAGCACCCAGGTGGCGTCCATGGCGTTGCCCGACGTACCAAAGCTCCCATCCGCGTTCACTGATTTACTCACCAGATAATCAACGGCACTTTTCCCGGCAGTGCTCTTCCAGGCTGCCGGGTCCATACCCAGGGTTTTCAGGGTTACAGCCACTTCCGCCGTATCAATGACCGGGTCGTCCATCCCCGCTACAAAGCTACCGTCTGCTTTTTGCTGCCTCTGCATCCAGGCCAGGCCGTTTTTAACGGCTTCCTGCAGCCGTGGATCTTGCTTCTGAGGGTCCAGGTAATGAAGCACTCTCACTGCCTGAGCAGTAGCCATGAAGTCCGCGTAATATTCACTGCCGTCCCCCGAACCCCAGCTCCCGTAATGCGCATCCTGTTTCCCGACGTGCTGGTTTGCCAGGATGTAGCTCCTGGCCAGGCCGGTGTTCACCTGATCCAGCAAACCGGCCCTGCCTAAAAGGTCGAAGGCAGGCATGTTGCTGTAGATACTTAACGGGCTGATGTCGTCAAACCCCTGGCCGTTCTGCCTGCTCTTCAAGACCTCAAGCAACCGGCCGGCCAGTTCCTTTTCCCCAAGCGCCTGCATGGCCACAAGGTCCTGGGCAAGCTGCTTCGCACGGACTTCACCTGCTTTATCCAGGTCATCCCTGACCGCCTTCAGCACCGCTTCCCGCAGACTCACCCCCTGACGTCTCCAGGTACCGGTATCAATACCGGCCTGGTTCAGCACATACAGAGCCCAGGCCCCCACCCCGACTTCGGAGTTGAGCAAGCCGTTTTTCATATAGTCATGATAGAGGTACTGTACGGCCTTGTCCGCCAGGGATGATTCCGCCGCTTCCGCCCGGCCGGACCAGCCCGGGGGTACCAGCAGGCCCGCGAAAAAACAGACCGTTACGGCCAGGACGAGCAGACGCCTTTTAAGGTGACGGTCCCTCATCAAACCTACCTCCTTCTCTGGCTTCTCAAAGTTTTTAACTGGATGCCGGGTGCTTTGACTCTGGCATGTATTTATATAAACCAGCAGGCTGATTTTAAAAATGAGCCCGGCTTCATTATTTAAAAGCCGGAATATATTAACTCCTGAAAGGAGAATGGGTTACGACTTTCCGGTTCGTGATCACTGAATTATGGCCATCCTTTCTGCTACCCAAAGCGTCTAATCTCAGCGAAAGGCAGTCATCCACCTGCACCTGCCTGCCGGCAGGAAACCCGCCGGGGATTCCGGTTTGTTTTGCGTTGATTTTGATTACCGGTATTGATAAATAAAATCCCCCATCTACTCAGATGGAGGACTTGTTACCTGCTCCAGCAGGCCAGGTAAAACTAAACCACCCCCCTATCCGCGTAGGCCGGTCTGGCAATTTGGAACGGGCAGGTCTCCTGGCTCGGGTTCCCCGGAACTCCACGTCTTCCCATCCAGCACTCACCGGTGAACAGCAACACCCAATCACGCTCGACAGATAATTTGGAGCTGAGATTTAAATATCATTGGCAAGTGCTGGACAGTGACCTGTTTGTGGAGCCCCTCCCCCTCACAGTGGCGGGACCGCGCCGGATTTGCACCGGCTTCCCTTTTCACCTTCACCTCCGGGTGAAGGCACCCGTTCCGGTATGAAGTTGTCCATAGAACTATGGAGGTACCCGGCCGGCCCTGGTCCGGCGCAGGAAGAATAGGATACCGGCCACCGCACCGGGCCGATGAAACGGCCAGATCTCCACCAGGTAGTAAAAGAAAAACCCCGGCCTTCCAAAAGAGCCGGGGTTGTTTGACAGTCGTTCGAACCTGCCGCACAAAGACGGGAGATTGTAGACCGGCACAAACCCCTGTTCCCTGGGAGGCTACCTGTGCCGCGCGCCCGGGCAGGTCTCCTGACTCATGGGTCATCGCCTGCTTTCCGCCTTCCCGGCCAGCACCCAGCCATACTTTGGTTCCGTTCGCCGTAACCTTATCGTTAGCAGTAACCGGCTTCCGTCAAAGCAGAACCAGCTTTACTGAGTGCCGGGCCAGTGGCCTTGTGGAAAGCCGCTACCCATTCACAGTG
>NZ_JBNATZ010000334.1:0-2300 GCF_049701015.1 Desulfofundulus sp. | reverse complement strand
GGCGGATATCGAGCGCGTGCTCACCATTGGTGTGCACGGGCCGGGTAAAGTAGTGGTCGTCTTTGTAGACGAGGGGGGTGGTGCCGGTGAGTAAAGCATCTTTACGGCAGGTGACCCGGGAGGCCCTGGCCAATACGGGTGTTTCTTCCGCCCTGGGAAAGTTTGCCGACAACTATGTCCTTGCCCGGGAACAGGCTTACCGGCACAGGGATTTTGAGGAACTGCGCCGGGAAGTAGCCCGGATTAAGCGCGAAGCGGCGGAACACATGGAAGAGCTGGCGGTACAATTCACCCGTGAGGCTACCCGCCGTGGCGCCACTGTTTTTCGGGCGGCTACCGCCCGGGACGCCCGCGAGTACATTGCCCGGCTTGCAAAATCCAGGGGTATCAAGACCATCGTCAAGTCCAAGTCCATGGCCAGCGAGGAGATACACTTAAACGAATATTTAAAGGAACAGGATCTGGATGTTGTGGAAACGGATCTGGGTGAATGGATCATCCAGCTTTCCAACCAGCGTCCTTCTCACATGGTCATGCCGGCTATTCACATGAGCCGGCAAGAAGTGGCTCAAATTTTCAGCCGGGAAATTAAAGAACCTGTAAAACCGGAGATTTCCTCCATGGTCAAGCTGGCCCGGAGAGAGCTGCGCAAAAAATTCCTCTCCGCCTGGATGGGTATTTCCGGTGCGAATATCGCCGTGGCCGAAACGGGTACGATCGTCATGGTCACCAACGAAGGCAACGGGCGGCTGACCACCACCCTGCCTCCGGTGCATGTGATCATTGTCGGCCTGGAAAAACTAGTGCCCCGCTTTGCGGACATCTCGCCCATACTGGAGGTGCTGCCCCGCAGTGCCACGGCCCAGCACATTACCACGTACGTGACCATGATTACCGGGGCCGTGCCCGCGGTGGACCCCGGGGGCAACTATCACGAACGGAAGGAGCTGCATATCATCCTTCTGGATAACGGACGTACCCGGATGGCTGCTGATCCCGTCTTCAAAGAGGCCCTTCAGTGCGTACGCTGTGCCGCCTGTTTGAACGTCTGCCCTGTCTACCAGCTGGTCGGCGGTGTGTTTGGAGATGTTTATACCGGCGGGATCGGGACTGTGCTCACCGCCTTCTTCACTGACCCGCAAAAGGCTCAGCAGGTACAGAACTTGTGCCTTGGTTGTGAGCGCTGCCGGGATTACTGTTCGGGCAACATCGACCTGCCCGGGCTTATTGGTGAACTGAGGCGGCGGACAGTGGAAAAGGAAGGCATCAGCCATGTCCAGAGAATAATCTTTGAAAAAGTGTTGGTCAACCGGGATGTTTTCCACAAATTGTTAATAACGGCCTCCCGCTTGCAAAAGCCCTTTACCAGGGAGGGATGGATCCGTCACTTGCCCCTCTTTTTAGCCGGTTTAACTGAAGGGCGCTCTCTGCCCGCTATTGCGGAGATTCCTTTCCGGAAGCGGGTTGACAGGCTACCCCGGCCGGGCAGGGTGGCTGGCCGTGTGGCCTTCTTTTCCGGATGTCTGGTGGATTTTGTCTACCCCGGTATCGGCGAGTCCGTAGCTAAAGTTCTGGCTTCTCTGGGATTTGAAATGCTCTGCCCGGAGGGGCAGACCTGCTGCGGGTACCCGGCTGGACAGGCGGGTTTGACCGGCAGCTTTGCCGAACTGGCGCGGCAGAATATCACCGCCTTTGAAAATATAAAGGCCGGGTTTGTGCTTACCGCCTGTCCGACCTGTGCCGAAGCACTGAAGTTTCTCTACCCTGAACTTCTGGCCGGTGATCCGGTTTGGAGCGAGCGGGCCGGGGCGCTGGCGGAAAAAGTGACGGATTTCTCCTCCTTTGTTTACACTTATAGGGAAGAACTGGCTCCTTTTTTAACCCCTCTGCAGCAAAAGGTTGCTTATCACGATTCCTGCCATTTGAAGCGCCACCTGAGGGTAAGTGCTGAACCGCGCCGGCTGCTGGTTGACGCCGGGGCGGAACTGGTGGAAATGAATCCTGCTGACCTCTGTTGTGGTTTTGCGGGATCCTTTACCATTAAGTTTCCGGAGCTTTCCAGGGCTGTTCTGGATCGCAAGCTGCAGGCCGTACTGGGCAGCGGGGCGGAATTGGTAGCCCTGGATTGCCCGGGCTGCCGGTTGCAGATCGGTGGTGGACTGCACCATCAGAACTCGCACGTAAAGGTTATGCATACAGCGGAGGTACTGGCCAGTTGTCTTACCGGTGCGGGCCGGTTTACAGAGGGTTGATTAAATTATTTTTTAGTTCTATAAGTGTTTGTGAAATTTCTTTACCTT
>NZ_JBNATZ010000333.1:0-2309 GCF_049701015.1 Desulfofundulus sp. | reverse complement strand
CGGTCACCCTGATCATGGATAAGGTTGCCGTGGTTCTGGCCGTGGGCGGCAAGGTGATGTACGTCAACGATGAACCCAAACAGATGGACGTTGCCCCGGTAGTACGCAACGGGCGTACTTACCTGCCCGCCAGGTTTGTGGCTGAAGCGTTCGGCTACGAGGTGGGCTGGGACCCCGGGAGCCAGGCCGTGCTGGTGGGGCCAAAAGGAAATCTGCCGGAGCCGCCCCGGGCGCAAAATAGTGTCCGCGTGGTCCCGGCTGTCGTTACGTCTGTTTCCGACGGCGACACCGTGCATGTGCAGCTTGACGGGAAAGACGAAAAGGTGCGCTTTATCGGCGTCAACTGCCCGGAGATAGCTCACCCGGAGTTGGGGATAGAGGAACAGCCTTACGGAAAAGAAGCGGCGGCCTACACCCGGGATAGACTTTCTGGGAGGACCGTTTACCTGGAATATGACGTTCAGGAGCGGGACAAGTACGGCCGCCTTTTGGCCTACGTCTGGCTGGAGCGGCCTTCTTCTGGTTATGAAGGGGAAGTGCGGGCCAAGATGTACAACGCCCGGCTCCTGTTGGATGGTTACGCCCAGGTGATGACGGTCCCGCCCAATGTTAAGTACGCCGATATGTTCGTAAAATTCCAGAGAGAAGCCAGAGAAAAAGAGAAGGGGCTGTGGAGTGCGGCTCCTGTAGTTCCAACTGGTAAAACCGGTGGCGGGGCGAAGTACATCGGCAACTCAAACTCTAAGAAGTTTCACCGCCCGGACTGTCAATGGGCGCAGAAGATAGCTCCACAGAACCGGGTGGAGTTCCGGAGCAGGGAAGAGGCGGTTAAGGCAGGATATGTGCCTTGTAAGGTTTGCAAACCATGACCGATTCCTAGCCGCCGCAGACCCCGCCCTTTGGGGTTGGGAAGAGGCCGCGGTGGTTCTCCTCAGAACCTCCTGGCTTTAGCCCATGGGGAAGTTCAGAAAATAAGAAACTCTTTCTTCAAGAAAGGAGTTGGTTCAAAGTGGAGTGTGCGAAATGCAACGCCACGGTCGAGAATGAAGAGGCAAAATTTTGCCCCTTCTGCGGTACTCCCCTGAATGAGTCCGCGCCTTTGCCCAGTTCTTCGAAATCGAAAAAGGCCATCTGGATTGCGCTTGGCGTACTCACCTGTCTTCTTCTTGTTATCGGTTTTGTTACCCGAGAATCCCTCGCCCAAGTACTCCCCTTCCTTAACCCGTCTAACAGTGCCCGTGCAGCCAAACTGGCACCAGACGATACCGACCTATTTTTGGTCGTTAACCCCAATCTGGACCAGGTAAAAAATTTTGCCCGTATCAGAGACATTTACCTTTCCATCCCGGAAGTTAAAGATGCTTTCGACGATTTGCGAAGGGACTTTGAGGATGAATTCGGTTTGGACTTCAAAGAAGACGTAAAACCCTGGCTTGGCAGGGAAATAGCCCTAATTGTCCCTGACTACAGCCACGAGGAGTCATACCTGCTCGCTGTTTCTACCACCAGTATGAAAAAAGCTTCGGCCTGCTTACAAAAAGTGCGCCAGCACTGGGAAAAAGAAGGTATGGCATTCAAGGACCGGACTTATCAGGGGGTCGAGATAACCGTTGAAACCGGGGGTTCTTCACCGGTAGCCTACGCCCTGCATGAGGGGTTTTTGCTGCTGGCGGAAAGCGAGGAAGCCATCGAAAAGGCAATAGACATGACCAGGCAAAAAGGTGCGGCCACCCTGGCCAAAAATGAAAACTACAAAAAGGTAATGAAAAAGCTGCCAGCAAACAGGTCGGGTGCCTGCTATATCAACGCTGAAAACATTCCCGATATTATAAAGGACGAGTTGAACACGGATTTCCCCGTTGAAAGCCTTCACCACCTGGAAGCATATCAGGGGTTGGGCTTTTCCATGAGCTTTACCGGAGAAGGGACGCGCTTTGACTACGCGCTGGCCTACGATAAAGAAAAATTACCCAAAGACCTTCCCCCTCCCGGAAAAATTGAGAAGACTATCGCTCTGGCTCCCGAAAACTCCCTGGTATTCATAGGGGGCGTCCACCTGAATTACGTAATAGAAAAAATTCTGGAAGACATTCAAAAAGAACCCGATTTTAAAGACATCGACGCGGAAATCGAATACAATTTGGGGATAGATATTGAAAGTGATCTCCTTTCCTGGTTGGGCAGTGAATATGGTCTGGCGATTGTCCCGGACAGAGACGGGTTGTTGGGCGAAGAACTTCACCTGGGGATGCTTGCCATGTTTTCTGTGAAAGATGAGCAAAAGGCTAAAAGGTTAATGGACAAGATAG
>NZ_JBNATZ010000332.1:0-2329 GCF_049701015.1 Desulfofundulus sp. | reverse complement strand
CGGTCACGGCATAGCCGTACCCGACCAGCCCTGCGTGAAAGACCGCACCGGCGGCCAAAAAGGTCCCGGTCAACCTGTTCTTCGCCAGACCCAGGCACAGGATACCCGCTACGGAATAGTAAAGCGCTCCCCACAGCCACCAGGGGCGGCCAAGAAAGCTCCAGGAAGAAAACACAGAACAAACGCCTGAAGTACACCTAATTTTCCAGAGCAGCAAAGACGCAACTGACAGAAATACGTAAGAGATGCCCAAGACAACACCTCCCCCCAAAAAAATAGCCGGGTTCCAGCCCGGCTTCCGGGTACAGCTTTACGACCCGCTAATGCTGACCCGGATGGAAAAAGAGACGTCGTCGTTTGCCGCAAGAACGGCCCCGACACGTTCCTGGACAGCCTTGACAGCTTCTTCACTGCAGCTCCTGAGAATTATCGCCGCCTTGTTGTCGCCCCAGATAAGCCGGTCGCTGGACCGGATGGACCTGGCAACCCGCCGCCTGAGCTCTTCGGTAAGGGGTCCATTAAACTGAAGCACGATTGCTACTTCCCCCTCCCCGAACCGGGGCGACAGCCTGGAAAGCCTCGCATAAAAAACGTCCACTTCTTCTGGCCTAACGATGTAGTCTGCCGTGACGCCGTCACCGTCGGTAGATATGTTCCCGAAAGGCCAGAGCTTATTTAATTCTTCTTCCGCACCCCTGCCGTGCAGCCTGACCCGCACGTTGTAGTGCTTTACCTCTCCCTTAACAGTAGTGGCGCTGATCCCTTGAACAAACGGTATGTCCCTGAACCTGGAAAATACTTCTTTCATTCAAGAATCCCCCCTGTTTTTCCCCTTGTCCATGTACATCCTGCTGTCAGCCCGCCCGATGAGGTCTTTCGGCGTCAGCCCGTCCTCCGGATATACCGCCAGGCCGACAGACACCGATACCCATACATCCCCTACTTTGACAGCCATGCTTCTTATCCTGGAAGCTACTAATTCCCCCCTTTCGCTCGTAGTCTCCGAGAGTACGGCAACGAATTCGTCACCCCCGTAACGGGCCAGGAAGTCTGAAGCCCGCAGCGCGCTCCTTATCTCTTCTGCGGCTTTCTTTAACACATCATCACCCATTAGATGGCCGTAGGTATCGTTGATCTGCTTGAAACCGTCCAGGTCCGCAAACAGGACGCAGAACCTGTACAGGCGTTTTACTTCTTCCTGAAGCTTCCGGTACAGGGCCGCCCTGTTCGGAAGCCCCGTGAGCACGTCCACCATGGCCTGCTGCTGGACGCTCTCGTACTTGACGGCGTTCTCCAGCGCCTGGGAGCAGTACTGTTCCAGAACCTGCCGGTCAAACGGTTTCTTCGCCCCGTACAGCGTCAGCCAGCCACCAGCCCTGAGCGGAATAAATACCAGACCGGCCCTGGTGTACTGGACTGCGTGAGGGTCGAAAAACTTACCCGCCCCGTACCCTACCGCACACCTGCCGGTCAGGTCCGGCACGTCCAGGCAGATCACGACTTCTTCGGCCCCGGTAACTTCCGCTACGTGCGGCAGGAGGAACCTAATTGTTTCCTGCAGCCCTGCTAGAGGAGGAAACGGCAACACCTGTACTCGCACCCCCTTTCAAAATCAGTTCGCGCAGTTCTTCGGGTTGTATAAGCCCTGTTATCACCAGGCTGTTTTCCTTTAACAGGTCCAGCTCTTCCCCGGAACCCACCAGCTTTAAGACCGGCCTGAAAGGGAAACCCTGCTTCACCCGCAGGACCACCCCGACCAAGCCGCTGGAAAGCCTGACCACCGATCCCGGAGGATAGGGCAGGACGCATTTCAGGAACGCCTCGACAATCCTGGAACTGAACATAAGGTCGCCTGAAGCCATAATCATCTCATATGCCTCGTGCGGAGGGTGGGCCTTCCTGTACACCCTGTCCGTGGTGATGGCGTTGTACACGTCGGCCACAGAACAGATGGCGGACATCTCGTCAATCTCGTCCCCTTTCAGGCCGCGCGGGTAGCCCGTACCGTCGTACCGCTCGTGGTGGTTCAGTATGACGGCTGCACTCCGGGGGTCTATCCTGTCCTGTGACTCCAGGATTATCTTGTAACCGTACGCGGGATGCTTTTTGATTTCCCGGAATTCTTCCGGGGTCAATTTACCCGGCTTGTTCAGTATTTCCGGAGGCACCTTTGACTTGCCCAGGTCGTGCAGGAGACCCCCTATCCCCAACCGCAGGAGGTCCTTCTTCTCGTACCCGAACTTCACGCCTACTGTCAGGGCAAGCACGCACACGTCCACGCTGTGGGCGTAGGTGTACATATCAGCAGAGCATATCTCGGTAAGGTTGC
>NZ_JBNATZ010000331.1:0-2332 GCF_049701015.1 Desulfofundulus sp. | reverse complement strand
TGTTTCTTCGGGAAGGAGTTGACTGTTTATGCTTTCACTCGGCATAGTGCTTTCAGCTACCTATGATACTTTTAAGTTCCGGTCCGCGCTGAGAGTCCTTTCCGACAGCTTCGTGGTGACGCCTCTCAATGGAAACGCTTTCCTGTTCGGGCGGGTGACCGGGGCTAAAACCGAGTCTCCAACCAACATAACCTACGAGGTCAGCGTCCTCCGGCGCGGGGAAACACACGGCAGCGAAATAACGTTTTTCGCCCCCCGGGAGACGGCCGTGCCGGGCGCGGAAGTATACGAACCCTCTCCCGAAGTGGTCGCCCGTGCGCTGGGTTTCGATACGGACCCCGCGAAGTCCCTGCACGTGGGCCGTGCCGGGGGCGTGGACGTGTGCCTCCGGCCGGATATATTGCTCCGGCACATCTTCGTCGGGGGTACCACCGGCTCCGGGAAATCGTACTTCGCCAGCGTGCTGATGGAAGAACTGGCGAAACTGCAGGTGCCCGCCGTCGCGATGGACTCCCAGGCGGATTACCTGGAACACGCTGAGGCTCTCGGCGGGGCGGTGGTGTGCCCGGGCGTGGACTACGCCGTGCCGCTGTCGTCGTTGACCACGGAGGAAGCCGTGCAGGTGGTGGCCGCCCTGGAGGGGACGCCGGGCTACGATCTGTTCGCCTTCTCGTTTGCCGCGTTGCAGAAAGAGATAGATATGGGTCGCAAGAAGGCATTCACGCTGACCGACCTTTTGAAGCAGATGGAGCAGGACGGCATGCACGATTTAAGGCTGACCGGGTACGAGTTCCGGGCGGCCATGTCCCGCGTGGAGGCGTCGATCAGGAGGCACCGTTTCCTGGGGACGATGGGGCGCAATTTGGACTGGGCGGCACTGCTCAAGACCGGGAAACCCGTGGCGGTGGACTGTTCTTCCCTGGACCTTCTCCAGTTCCAGCTTGTTGTAGGGGCCACCCTGCGGGAGCTTCAGAGACTGCGCCTGGCGGGGAAAATACCGCAGTTCGTGACGTTTCTGGACGAGGCGCACCTGCTGGTGCCCTTTGACAGGCGAGACCCCGTGCAAGCAGGTGATCAGGGAATGCGTGCGCATCGGGCGGCACTACGGGATATGCACGGTGCTGATCACCCAGAACCCGCTGGACATAGACCGGAAAATAATCAGCCAGTGCAACACGCGGGCGATCTTCGCCATCGAGCCGGACCAGCTGGAAGCCCTGCACGGCATCAGGGCGGACGCTACCCCGGCCATGCTGCGGGGCATACCGAAATTCCCCCGCGGGACATACCTCCTGTCGGGGACGTACGAGACGGTCAGGCATGCGGTAGTGGTAAGGGTGAGGGAGTTGAAAATGAGGCGTTAGAAAAGGCTTGGGGAGAAGTGTAACAGCACTTCACCTGAATGGGTTCAGGTGTGTCCGTGCTGGGCTAATTATGACATTTTTTCAGGCCACTGTTGCTTTCATTACTGCCATTTGCGTGTTGTTTTTGTACTGCGTTCTCTACTGGGGATGTTTCCCCAGCGAACCAGGTGAATTCATACCACTCTGCGACGAGCGGCCGGAAGTCCGGGAGTTTTCCGAGGGAAAAATTGGCGACGAAGGCACTGGCAAAAGAGGTGACCCTGGGAAAAAGAGACTGCCAGAAACAGAGCCTCTGTACATCTGGACGAAGCGTAAATTCGGCAGGGTTTTTTGTGAGCCAGGTTTTGACAGAAGTCTTTCAAAAAGATAGCTGAGGTATTGGAAAGGATTCAATCCATTCTCCTTTGCCGTTTCTATGATGGATGCTGTAAATGATAGCGCTGGTTCGGGCACCTCTAGGACCTGACGGGGGCCCGGTCCGCACCAGCGTGTCCCCGAAAAAAAGTATCCCGGCTGCCCTCTACGCCGGGACTGCTGAAACCAGGAGGAAGTATGCAAGAATGGCACCGACTTTCCCTGGGGTTTCTATAGTTATTATTTTACTACCGATGCGCGGCAAAAAAAACCCTGGCCTGAGGCCAAGGCCGGGAATGATAGAGGGACGTCATGCGCTTATAGTAATTTTACTCCATTTTTTTATTTTTGTCATTATATTTACACACCATTTCGCATGAATAGGCCATATCTTGTAAAGCCGGGACAGCCAGTTGTTCCCATACCGTTGTTACCAGACCGACATGCCTTCAGGCTGTTTTTCGGTGTGTTTTCAGTTGCAATAATTTTCAGCCGTTGATATAATTACTGCAAAGCAACTTAGTAGATTGAACTGCATTACAGCAAAGGAGCGGTTCTTGCGCGCAGGGGGTAACCATCAATAACCGTAGCGGCCGCCGAAGGCGTGCCGGGCG
>NZ_JBNATZ010000330.1:0-2345 GCF_049701015.1 Desulfofundulus sp. | reverse complement strand
CCTGGCCCAGCGAGCCGGTGGACATCTCCACCCCCGGCAATTTCTTCATATCCGGGTGCCCCTGCAGGGGGCTGCCCAACCTGCGCAGGGTGAGGAGATCTTCTACGGGGAAGAACCCCCGCTCCGCCAGGGCCGCATAGAGCACCGGCGCTGCATGCCCCTTGGAAAGGACGAAGCGGTCCCTGTCGGGCCAGCGCGGGTTCCCGGGGTCGATGCGCATTACCTCAAAGTAGAGGGCGGTTACAATATCGGCACAGGACAAGGACCCGCCGGGGTGACCGGAACCGGCAGCTCCGGTCATGCGGATAATGTGCCGCCTGATTGCCCGGGCCCTGTCTTCCAGCCTTTTAATTTTTTCCCCATCCATCTCGAACACTCCCTGGATAAATTTTTAAGCAAAATCAAATCATGATGGCCGCCACTCTTTAAACCCTTCTCCCAGCACTTCGTGCACGTCGGCCAGGATGACAAACGCACCCCGGTCCACCTTGTAGATCAGTTCCTTTAAACGGGTCACCTCGGAGCGGTTCACCACCACCAGCAGGACATCCCGCTCCCTGCCCGTATACATGCCCCGCCCCTTCAAAGCAGTGGCACCGCGGTTGAGCTCCTTAAGCACCGCGGCAGCAATTTCATCGACCTTTTGGGAAATGATGAAGAACGCCTTGGTATAGCTAATCCCTTCCTGCACCAGGTCGATGAGCCAGGCGGTGACAAAAATGGTGATCAGGGCATACATACCCAGCTCCCAGGATTTAAAGGTAATCCCCCCAAAGAGTACCACCATGCCGTCCACCAGGAAAAGGAGCTGGCCCACGTTGGCACCGGTATAGGTGCGCAGAATGGCGGCAGCCAGGTCGGTACCGCCGGTGGTACCCCGGTAGCGAAAAACCACACCCAGCCCCAGGCCGGTGAGGACCCCGCCGAAAATGCTGGCCAGCAGGGGATCGTGGGTGGGCACGGGAAGATAGGGAGCCATCGCATCGACCGCCATGGACAGGCTGATGGTGCCGTAAAGGGAGCGAAACCCGAATTTAAGGCCCAGCCGGTAAATGCCCATGGCAAAAAGGGGGACGTTCAACGCCAGCATGGTCATCCCCACGGGAGCGCCCGTCAGGTAGTGGATGACCGTAGCCAGACCGCTCACTCCCCCGGCGGCAATCTTATTCGGCACCAGGAAGAGGTCCAGCCCGAGGGCCGTAAGGACCACTCCCAGCGTTACTCCCAAAAATTCGCCAAGCATGAGCATGGGAGAACTACCATCCCCGGTAAAATGAAATAGGGCCGGTTTATCGCCAGGACATTCCAGAATTATGTTAACCAGAATAAGGCGGCCCTATCAAAGACACAGAATATAATTATTCTCACTCCGGCCACAGAATCCTGCATGGAACAGCAAAAAGTTCAGGGTTTTTCAGGATTTCCCCCCTTGCTCACGAACCTGTTGCTGGCTGTTTCGGGCATGTTCTGGGTGGTCGGTCCGGACACCTTGAAGGGGGGCGGAAAGTACAGACTGAGGACCCCCCGGACTTTCCCCCTGTTGTAGAGATTGCGCGTTTTAATCATGATAAAACACCTCCCGTCAGTAGGTTGGCCCGCCCGGGAGGTTATTATTTGCTTTATTTGCCGCTACGCAAAAGTCGCGCCAGGAATTGTGAAACTTTCGCCTTACCTCAACCCGGCACCGGGCCCGAAAAACAGCGGTTCGGCCGCGGGCCCTTGAAAGGTTTAATCAAAAGGGCTTATCATTATAATTACCCTGTAACAATAAAACGAGGGGGGATTAAAATGCCCGGGAGGCTGGCCAAAGACATTATGGTCCCCATTTCCAACTACGCCTCCGTTAACGCCGAAGACAGTTTAAGGCATGCCCTGGAGGTGTTTGGAAACGCCATACCCAGGGGTTACCGCACCCTAATCGTCCTGGATGAGCACGGTGACATAGTGGGCTTTTTAACCACCAGAACAATCTTGAAGGCTCTGGCTGCCTATGGCGTGGAAGAGGACATCTGGTCCACGGACAGCTTTGGAACCTTCTTTCTGCGCATTGAAAGAGAGCGGCTGAAGAATACAAAGGTTAAAAAGGTAATGCGGCCCGTGGTCAAGGTTTTTGTCGACGAAAACACCCCCATCCAGGAAGTGGCACGCGTTATCCTGGCCCACCAGGTAAACCACATTCCCGTTCTCAACAGTGAGCGCAGGGTCGTGGGAATTGTCCGTACGATAGACATAATCAATGAGCTGGCCAAATTTCTAAAGAATTAAAACCTGCTTAAAAAGCAGGTTTTAATTCTTGTGCGCCCGGCATGGGCGTTAACTTGGTGGTGAAAGTCCACTGCAGGCGA
>NZ_JBNATZ010000329.1:0-2349 GCF_049701015.1 Desulfofundulus sp. | reverse complement strand
TTTTTCGCCGCCTCCTCAAGTACCCTCCTAGTTTCCTCCCAGTTTCCTTGGCATTACCTTTTGAGTGACGACCCCCGCAGGGCGACCGTTCAGGGGATAAAGCATGAACTGAACGACATGCCTTACCACCGCATATACAACGCCATAGTGTTCTGTCCCACGCTCAAGGCTATGGAACACTTTTACACTGACATCCCCAAACTTGAGGAACTGCTGCTGTTGCCCTATCCATATGGGATAGAGCTTTTGAGGCACAAGGATGAAATCGAAAGTTGCATAGAAAACCTTTTGCGGGGTTACGAAAAAGCCAACCGTCGCTTTGCGGACTATCAGAAAGGCCAGACATATGTGTCTGTCCTGGTATTTAACGACGTGGTGAAAAAAGAGCAGCTGGAAGCCTACCTCAAACTGAGGGACAGGGAGAAAAAGGACGTAGAGATAGTTTGTTTGGAAAGCCAGTCCAGGAAATTGGCCGAACAGTTCCCGGGGGTAAAGCTGATTGTAATTTCTGAATTTTGGAGGGATGTGAATGCAGACCACTCTCAATAAATTAGTCTGGGTTTTACAGAATAAGAAGACAAGGGTTATATTTTTTCTGATTCTCCTGTACGTTCTCGACGCGTGGCTGCTGGGGTCGCCGGCGGTCCTGCTTTACGACACGCACAAAGGGCTGGCCTGCTTCAAGAACCCCTTATATGCCGCCGTCGCGGTACCTGTTTCTGGCCACTACGGCTTGTGGCTGATTTTTAACGTTGTAGCAGTAATTCTGACAGGAATCCTCGTCTTTCGTTTGTACCTTCATTATCCCGAGCTGGCTGAAAAGGTTGTTCCCAGGAGGCTCTCTTTCATCAACGACCCGACCTGCGGCACGTCCCGCTGGATGGGACCGGAGGAGATACCCCGCACATTTGACCTGGGCCACGGTCCGGGGATACTGCTGGGGTCTTATGGAGGCCAGCCCGTGAGGTACAACGGCAAGGGGAGGTTGAACAGGAACGTCATTATTTTCGGTGCTCCGGGCTGCGGCAAGACTTTCAGCGAAATAATTCCCAACTGCCTGCAGGCGGCAGTGAACGGGGAGTCCATCGTGGTCACCGACCCCAAGGGTGAGATAACGCGGGAGACACTGACATTCTTTCAGAACCGGGATTACAACGTGAAGGTATTTAACCTGGTGGACATGGTGCATTCCGACCGGTGGAACCCGCTGGACGAGGTGGTTACGGACATTGACGCGCAGATGTTCACGGAAGTCGTCATAGCCAACACCGCCGTACCGGGGATAAAGAAGATGGGCGGCGATCCTTTCTGGGACAGGGCGGAGCAGAACCTTCTTAAAGCGCTGGTTCTTTACGTCAAGCACGAGTACCCGCCGGAGAAGCAGACCGTGTACGACCTTTACCACCTGCTGGCCGGTGGGGACCTGGATACCCTGGACATGATCTTCGAGGGGTTGAGACCGGACCACCCGGCCAAAGCTCCCTACAACATATACTCCCAGGCGGGGGGCACGGTCAAGGGCGGGGTTATCCAGGGGTTGGGGACCAGGCTGCAGGTATTCCAGAACGAGCTGGTCAGGAAGATAACCGGGAGGAGCGACATCGACCTTGAAGCACCGGGGAAAGAGCTGTGCGCGTACTACTGCATTATGTCCGACACCGACACCACCTTTGACTTTCTGGCGTCGCTGTTTTTCTCGTTTTTGTTCATCAAGCTGACCAGGTTGGGGGACAGGAGCGGCGGTAAGTGCCCCGTCAACATCAACTTCCTGCTGGACGAGTTTTGCAATATCGGGGCCATACCGGACTTCAAGAAGAGGATAGCCACGATGCGTTCCAGGGGGATATCCTGCACCATCATAACGCAGTCGCTGCCGCAGTTGAGGAACCGCTACCCGCAGGATGCGTGGCAGGAAATCATCTCCTGCTGCGACACCAGGTTATTTTTGGGGATAAACGACATTGACACGGCCAAATACCTGCGGGAATTGATGGGTACCGGCACTGTTGAGCAGCGTTCCATTGGTCGGAGTACGAAGGACATGCTGAACGCCAAGGTGAGCAGGAGCCCGAAGGAGAGGCCGCTGATGACCCTGGACGAGATATTGAGGATGGACGAGAAGAAGGCCGTTTTAATCGTGCGTGGGAGGCACCCGCTGATGATAGACAAGCTGGGCTACCCCGAACACCCGTTGGCGTGCGAGCTGGTATCCCGGGAGGTATCTGAGTACACACCCTCCTGGCACGTGGAACCGGCTGGCAAGATAGAAATTGACTGGGGGGACATGGAGCGGGAGGCGGAGGCCGATGGGTATGATGTTGAAGGACACGACGCTGAAAGATTTGGGGC
>NZ_JBNATZ010000328.1:0-2369 GCF_049701015.1 Desulfofundulus sp. | reverse complement strand
GGACGCCGAAAAGGACCTCCGCGCGGGCGGGGACGACCTCAATGCTGGCGTAGTGGCTCATAAAACACCTTCCTTTCCCGACAGTAGTTGAACACCGGGATGTACAGACCATTTTCTATTGCCCACTTCCTGGCGAACCGCAGCGTGTATACCGTACCGCCTTTGTCTCTCGCCGGAATCCGCATCTCTGCGGCACTGTGCAGGCCGTAAGGCAGGTTGAGGTAATACGCCAGGACCGCGTCGCTGTTCCTGACCATGTACTCGTCCCGCTCGTGCATGCAGTTCCTGTTCTGCTCGTACCTGCCGGGGAAAACATAATATACCCGGTCGGCCTCGCCCAGAAGGCGGCGGTACAGCTCCCTCGCGCCCGGTGGCCACCTGCTCTCCTGCCCCGCGCAGGGGACCGCGGCTACCAGCTGGACGGGGACGTGCCTCCGCGCGCGGACGGCGGCGATCCCCAGCAGCGTGTCCCACCCCTGCGCCATGCCGGTGATCACCCTTTCCAGGCCGTACTCCTTGTGCATCGATACGATGTGCGCTGTCAGCTTTTGGACCAGTTCGGAACAGGCCGCAACGTAACCGCCCCACCCCCCGGGCAGGTACTGCGGGCGGTGCCCGGTCCCCATGACCGTCCTGATCAGCAAACAAGATCACCTCACTCTCAGCAGTCTCTCGCCGTACCCAGCTTTCGTCCCGGGCGTTTTCCTGAAGCCGCTCTCCTCGGCCCACCGCCGCAACCGCTCGATGTCGTCCTTTCTGTTCACCGACAGCGGGATGACGTTCTTCAGTGCCGCTATCAGATCATCGGTGGTCACCTCCCTCCCCTCGCTGAAGGCTTCCAGCATGGCGTCTTCCACGGCAGACTCGATTTCCGCGCCGGAATAACCTTCAGAAGCCGCGACCAGTGCCCGCAGGTCAAACCTGCCCGGGTCCCTCCTTCTCTTCGCGAGGTGGATCTTGAAGATCTCCTCCCTGGCCCGCTCGTCCGGCAGGTCGACGAAAAATATGCCGTCGAAACGGCCACGGCGCAGCAGTTCCGGCGGCAGGGACGTTACGTCGTTGGCCGTGGCTACCACCAGCACCGGCGACGTCTTCTCCTGCAGCCACGTCAGGAAGCTGCCGAACACCCTGGACGTGACGCCGGAATCCGTGCGCCCGGACGACGCCGTGCCCGACAGTCCCTTTTCGGCCTCGTCCACCCACAGTACCGCCGGGGCCGCTGCTTCTGCCGCCTGTATGGCCCGGCGCAGGTTGGCCTCGGTCTCGCCGACCAGCGACCCGTAGACGCGCCCGAAGTCCAGCCTGAGCAAGGGTTTCTGCCACTCGCCCGCCACAGCGCGCGCCAGCAGCGACTTGCCGCACCCGGGCACACCCAGTAACAGGCACCCTTTCGCCGGCGATATCCTGTATTCCGCCGCTTCCGGTGAAAACGTCTTGAACCGCTTGACAAACCAGTTTTTGATTTCGTCCAGCCCGCCCACGTCGCTCAGTGAACGGCCCGGCTCGACGAACTCCAGTATGCCCGACCGGGCTGCAGCCTGGCGCTTCTGCTCGCTTATGATCCCCGGGCACAGCCGAGGTCTGCCCTCCGTCCGGACGGTACGGACGATGCTCACCGCAAAAGCGTCCTTGGCTTCGTCCACAGTCAGGCCCAGCGCGGACTCCACGGCCAGCTCTTTCTGCCTGTCGTCGATTTCGGCTGCAATTTTAGCCCCGTTCTTTTCCAGCAAACGGTCGAGTACCTTTCTGAGCTCCTCCCTGCCGGACACGGGACAGTCGACCACGGCCACTTCCCGCTCCAGCTCGCCGGGCACGCTGATGTAGCGGGACACAAAGACCAGGGACGCGCCGTGCCTCTCAGCCACGACGAGCGCGGTGCGCATCGCGCTCAGCACCGGCGGGGACGTCAGGTAGTGGTGGAAGTCCAGGAACACAGCGATAGCGTCTCTGGTTGTTGACGCCTTCTGCAACGCCTGCACCGGCGCGGTGGTGTTGTCCCTGTTCCCCCTGGCGGTAAAAAGGTCGTCTGGGCTGGCGACCTGCCGCAGTCCCTCACTGGCGTCCCACATGTAAAAAGGCCGGTTGCCGACCTCGCGTGCGGCTTCCATGATTTCCTTAACCGTGGACGTTATGTCCTGCGCGCGCACGATTATGCCGGGCTTCGAGCAAAAGAGATAATCCCGCAGCAATTCGGACACCACCTTCCCGATCAATTACAAGAATCTATCTTGTACAAAAATTTCAGGTACTCCGGAAACCTCACCTCTACCAGCCCCGGCTCCCCGGCACGCACCGACGCCGGGCCGGTCCTGCGCTTCCACGCCGCCCACCGCCTCTCCAGCTCCGGGAACGGCAGGACGAAAAACCGC
>NZ_JBNATZ010000327.1:0-2377 GCF_049701015.1 Desulfofundulus sp. | reverse complement strand
TACATAATCTCACCCTTTCATTTAAGCTTTTCAGGCCAGTGAACCTAAAATACCCGCCTACTTGAAGGCATTTTTACAAATCACTTTTTATTATTTTTCCGGCAACGGGCGACGTTCGGAGATGGAAACTATACCCCCCGTCTCGACGGTGGGCACTGTTTCCCTGGCTTTGAGCACTTCTACCCGGGGCCGGAAGAAGGCCTGGGCGATAATGGTGGGAATTACCCCGCTGGCTATCACCACCGTAACCAGAATGGTGTACTGCTGCTGGTTGATGTAATGATGGCTCAGCCCGAAAAGAGAAGAGATGGTGCCAAAGGTCAGCCCCGTACACATGAGTAATGTGGTGTACATTCCTTCCCGGTGTTTGTAACGGAACAGCCTGGTCAGGGGCCATATTCCAATAAATTTGCTCGCCATTTTAACCAGCAGCAGGATTACGATTAGTACGAAGGAGCTTACAACAGCGGGCAGGGAAACAAACAGGCCTGCTTTCAGGAAGTAAAAGGGGGTGAGGAAGGCAAAGGCAGCGGCCCGCATGCGCTGCAGGAGTTCTTTTTCCCTCTGGAAGAAACCAGCCAGGGCCAGGCCCAGCAGGTAGGCGGGCAAAACCGCTTCGCTGTTGGCTTTGCCGGCCAGCCCGCCCAGCAACAGAAGGGCAAAAAGGATGTATTTTACCTCGATCTGGCTTACCTGGCCGCCGAACCTCTCCTGAAAGGCGGGTGTGATTTTGGGCATTAAGAACAACACAACCGCGGTTGCTGCAATAAAGACCAGCATCCAGTAGTCATAGTTAGCAAAGAGTACGCCCAGGGCCAGCACTGTGCCCAGGTCGTTAATAAAACAGGCGGCCAGGATGATTTGCCCCAGTTCCGTTTCGTTCAGGCCCGTTTCCACCATGACCGCGTAAACTATGGCCACTGAGGTGGTGGAGAGGGCGATGCCGCCGATTTGCGCTGCATGCAGGTTCCAACCGGCCACATAGTAGGCATAGGCAAATGCTCCCAGAAAGGGGAAAAGAAAACCTACCACACCCAGGCTAACGCTTTCCTTGAATTTGCTTTTCAGTACCGCCGGATCTACTTCGGCCCCGGCCAGAAAGGTGAGGACGATGGCACCCAGTCCGGCCAGGAAATTGACCCAGGTATTAACCTCCAGTCCCAGGTAGTTACCACCGATTACCCCCACCATGATCTCCACCATGGCTACCGATATGCCGGTGCGTACTGAAATCAACCCGGCGGCCAGAGCCAGGCCAATCCAGGTGGCCGCCTCAAGCCACGTGTTCAACAGAAATACCTCCTCTCCAGAAATATAAAATAGCATTAAAAAAGCTCCTACCGGAAACCCCGCGGGATTCTGGTAGGAGCTATTAGCCTGCAAAAGGCAATTTAAGGCGAGCTCCATCGCCAGCTGTGATACTGTACCACGAAAATATATTAGCATGCTTAACCAGAGGCCGTCAATAAGAATCCATAAGTTAATATCAAGTGCCTGGCACCTTTATTAAGTTATTTTATAACCAGGAAAAACAAGTACAGGAGCAATAAAATTACTGGCTGGTGTACGAGGTATACGGTCAACGAATGCCTGCCCAGGAATTGTAAAGACCGGCCCAGCGGGTGGCGGGACAGGGGAAAATGGGGGAGGAGGCTTCGTTTAACCGGGTAAAGTGCTTGCCGGAGGGCCATGCCCCACAGGAACACTCCAAACCAGGGGATAAGAGGGTAATAGTCTACGGAGGAAAAGTTCTCCCCCATAAAACCAAGCCAGGCCAGCCAGTTATGGGGCAGGGTAAGTTTGCCGGTATAGCGTCCGGCCAGCAGAATCAGGGCGCCCAGGGTCGTTAAAACCGGTAAAGGCATACCCTTGAAAAGGGGTGCTAAAAGTATACCTGTCCCCAGGAACTGCAGGATGCCGAAGATTATGTTGCTCCCGGGCAGGACCACGCCGGTAATGATATAAATAATGAACCCCCACAGGAGAAGTTTTATCCCCCGCCGCAGGTTGTCCGTGCTGAAAAAAGAGCTTAAACCCGCAATGAGAATGAACAGGGTGGCAGCTCCTTTTCCCATATAATAAAGTAGACCTCTCTGGTAATCCAGGGGAAGATGGTAAAACTCCGCCAGGTCATAGATCAAGTGAAAGGCTACCATCAACAGGAGGGCCGCTCCCCGGGCGAGGTCGATTTCCCATATGCGGTTGACATTTATTGTGCCAGCGCTGGCAGTCAACTTTATGGCCGGGTTCCTCCGTGAAAATGTGTTTTTTTGAGGTACGAAATGACAACGGGCATGGTTGACCACCGCGTCAGTCCACCGGGCGTGTTTTTTAAGGCGCGTTCCACCCGGGCTACGCAGGCACTGCAGGTTATGCC
>NZ_JBNATZ010000326.1:0-2399 GCF_049701015.1 Desulfofundulus sp. | reverse complement strand
AAAACTCAATTTTGGTGAAAAAAGTCCCGAAAAAATCCCCGGAAGCCTTGAGAATCAAGGGATAGAGGCCTCTAAGGGGCCGGGTGAAAAAAGGTGAAAAAAGTCGGGCCGAAACCCGGGAAGCCGCATAAATACTGGGTTTTTCGGGGGTACTTTTTTCACCGGTTTTTGGTGAAAAAAGGTGAAAAAAGTCCCTGTGGAAAAGTGCCCTCAGCCCTTGCGGCTCAAGGCTTAGAGGTACATCATACGAAATGTCATAGTAAAGTGAAAAAAGTCTCTGGACCCCCTATATATAAGGTAAATACTGCCTGTTATGTTAGATTACGGTTTTTCGTATATACGAAAAAGGTACCTCCCCCGTCCACAGCCGTCAGAATATTCGGAATATGGGAAATGGAAACGAATGGTATGAGGGGGTCTTCGCAAACCATGCTTCTCGAAAACCTGAACGAGGCTCAGCGGGCTATCGCATCTTTCCCAGTGTCAGGATAGCTGCCGCAAGATATATTCTTGGAGCATCGGTTCAGTAAATTTGTACACTCCGCGCCCGCTTTTCTCGATGATTCCCTTCGCCATCAAGAAATCGATAGCCCTTTTGATGTTGTTGGGGCGTTCTTTTCGGGAATAAACCCTTTCTCTCCGTGCGATTCTTTTCAAAACCCTGGCGGAGTGGGGGTTTTCGTTTATTTCATCAATTATTCTGTCGAATAATGGGGAGAGCGCATGCAGCGCCCGCTCGTACCCAATCCTGACGGTTTCTAGAGAAAGTTTTTTCTCGAAGGTTTCGAGCAGAGAGTGGTACACTTCTGAGCACACAATCATGGTATCTTGCGGGTGACCTCCGGTAAGCTTCACGATCTCCCTTATACTGTCCTCGTCGATTCCGAAGCCTGCACTGTCGAACTTTCCGGCAATGTATTCTGTCCAGGCGTCCTCCGGTATGGGAGGGATGGGGAGAGTCAAGGCGAACCTGTAGAATGCTTGTTTGCTGGTGGCGAAAATGTTTTTCATGAGGTCTTCTTTGGAACCCAGGAAAAGGTAGGACACATTTTGGTGCATTTGAAAGTGCGCTCTCATTTTCTTGTAAATCTCTCTACCGGCGATCCGTGAAGCTTCCTGGAATTCATCGAAGACTACCACCATTTGCTTCTTTTCTTTTCCAGCCAGTACGTCGGGCAGGTCCAGAGCATAGTCGAGCAATCTGTCCTCGTCCCGGTCTCTTTCCAGGAGGCGGAAGTCGATTTCGAGGTCCCTCAACTTAAGGGCCAAAGAGGCCGACCCTGCAATGTTTTTGATATTTTTGATAAGCTCACTTGCCGTTTTTGTGATTCCCGTCCTGTTCTCCAGGCATGCATCGATGAGGGACAGAGCGAAGCCGCGCCGGTCAGAGATGCGGAACAAGTCCACGAATGCCGTGTAGCACCCTTCTTTTTTCAGCCTTCTCAAGACTTCCAGCGCGAGAGAGGTTTTCCCTATCCTGCGCGGACCAGCCAGCGTAATGCTCTGACCTCCCAGAAGCCTGGTTGTAAGGGAGTTCAGGAAATTTTCCCGGTCAACTATATCTTCCTCGGGGACCGGTCCTCCCAGGGGGAACAGCTTTTCTATTTTCATCGGCCGGATCACCTTTATCACAGGTTTTGTGATATTTTATCACATAATTTGTAATAAATCAAATCTGGATTGATTGGGGGGTTTATTTTCATGCTGTCCTGGGACCAGGTTTTTTTCATTTTAGGTCTGGCGGCGGCCGCCGTCGTCCTCTCCAAACACGCCTCCGCGGTGGTGAAGCAGTGGCTCGCCCTGGCCGGCGCCGTCCTGCTCGCGGCCTCCGTGCTCCGCCACGGGCCGGAGGCGGTGGCCCTGTTGAAGAATATCGCCGACACGTTCTGGCCGGTGCTGGCGAAGGCCGCCGAGAAGGGCGCCGGCGCTTTCGCGAAGTTCATGCATTCGGTGCTGCATTAAGATCCCCACCGGGAATTCATTCGATTTCCAAATTGAGGGAAGAGTGGCGGCTGATAACCCAAACAGTCGCTTTTCTATTGTTGGGACATTTTCGCGAAAGAGGACGTCAAGATCGTTGTTCTGTCCAACCTACCGCACGGGCCAGCTGATAGACGATGTACTGGTTCAGGCTGACGCCTTCCGCACGGGCTTTTTCCGTTAAAGCCCGGTGAAGGGATTTCGGGGCTCGCACCAGGATGCGCCCGCTGTAGTTCTCGTCGGCCGGCTCGGGAATCGGGTCGCCCTTTTCCAGTGCGTCTGCAATCCAGCACCGCTTGGCGTCTTCGATCATTTGAAGGAGTTGGTTAAACCATGCCGTCCAGAACACAAAAACCTCCCGCGAAGCAGTCCCCCGGACTGCCGGGTAGCGCCGAGCCCCCCGGCGGTCCCAGCACGGC
>NZ_JBNATZ010000325.1:0-2401 GCF_049701015.1 Desulfofundulus sp. | reverse complement strand
CTTTTCCCCTGTTTGTCGCCTCCTTAAATATGTACCACATCCACAAGGCTTTGTAAAACCCGGCTTAGGCACACAAAATAATCCGGCTGCCTGGGCCGGATCATGTTGAGCTGAGGTAGCTTGTACAAATACCTCTTCGATCAGGTCAGCTCCTGCTTCATCCTGGTAATAAGTCAACAGGGCACTGGTGTCCAGCACGTATTTTTTGATGTCACTCATTTACTTTCCGTTCCTTTTCCCGGTACTTCATCAGTAAACCGAGCAAATCCTTTCCCTTTCCAGCACCCCGGAAAAGTTTACCCGGTTCAGCTGGCAAAGGAATTATTTTTATCTCCCCGCCCTGGTCGATCCAGGCTATGCGCGTCCCTTCCCGAATATTATAGCGTTCCCTAATCCCGGCTGGAATAACGGTCTGGTAACGGTGACTGACAGTGGTTTTAATGATCTTTCTTGTGTTCAAACAAACACCTCCCTTTCCTTACAGTATACAAGACATATATTCCCATACAAGACAGAATGTATCCAAAACCTAAAAGTAAACCCACATCTTATGTTGTAAATCCAGGTTGGTTATTCCCCCAGCACTTTAATAATGACCCTTTTCCGCCGACGGCCATCGAATTCAGCATAATAAACCTGCTGCCAGGGGCCCAGGTCAAGCCTTCCGCTGGTCACCGGGAGGATCACCTGGTGGTGGACCAGGATACTCTTCAGATGGGCGTCGCCGTTGTCTTCTCCGGTGCGGTGGTGCAGGTAATCCGGACCAAAGGGGGCCAGCTTCTCCAGCATATTGTCGATGTCCTGGATAATCCCCTCCTCGGCATCATTGACATAGATCCCGGCGGTAATGTGCATGGCCGAGACCAGCACCAACCCCTCCTTAATACCGGACTTTTTGACCGCCTCCTCCACCTGAGAGGTTATATTGATGTACTCCCTCCGGCGGGCAGTGTTGAACCAGAGGTACTCGGTGTAAGACTTCATGGTCACAGCTCCCTAAGAAAATTTTTGTTCCGCAAATTAAACGGGAAATTAAAGGTGGCATCCAATGTGGAAATGGCTGATGTAAGCAGCAGCACGTGAAACAGTTCTCCACAGGATGAGCGAGAGCTCCTTCAAGGTGCTGACGTCAACCATACGTCGGCATTCTTCCGGGTCTGGTCCTTTTCTTCCAACCCAACTCTTTTTTCAGTTCCTCGTAAACATGAAACACAATTGGACAGATGGCATAATTATTATTACCCTGATCAACCGGAAAACAAAACCCTTCTTGTGCAAGTGAGGATAACTCCTGCAATCACCGGGACGGTATGAATATTGCTCTTGAGCTATTGGATTGAAAATATCGGTTTTATACTGTAAGCTAAACATAGAGGTGAACCTTATGGAAAACATCATTAATGTGGAAAATGCCAGGCGAATTCTGGGGGATTTGATCAGCCGGGTAAACGAAAATAAACAACCGGTAGTCATCACCCGGCGCTCGAAGGAAAAGGCCATTCTTCTGGATTATGATGAGTACGTACGATTGAAAGCCCTGGCCGAAAAGGCAAAGGAAGACCGGTTAATCGAAGCCCTGGAGAAGATCCAGCAAGCAGTCGCCGAAGCCGGTATTTCCTATGAAGCAGTCACCGAAGCCATTCGCGAGGTTCGTTCCAGATGAAAGTCGTTATGGCTACAAATATACTGGTATCAATTATCGGTTGGACTGGTCGGTCCCCCGCACCGGTTGCTAAAAGCATGTATAGGGGGAAAACTAAAGCTTTTTATCAGCCCGGCTTTGATCGAAGAATTGATCCTGGTTATAGCCCGCCCGAAGCTTAAAGTGGTCGCCGCTCATCCTGATTTGCCCCGGATAATATCCTGGTTGTGCCAACCGGAACGTCTAATTATCCCCCGGCAGCAGCTAAATGTCATCACGGAAGATCCCGCCGACAACAGGGTTCTCGAGTGTGCACTGGAGGCAGGCGCCGGGGCCATCGTTTCCGGCGACGAACACCTGCTGGCTTTGAAAATCTTTTCTGGCATCCCCATCTTGAAGGCTACCGAAGCATGCCGGGCCTGGAAATTGCCTGACTAAAACCGGACCCGGGCTTTTCCCGGTTCTGTGGTTCGAGAAGGGTGTGCTCCCATTTGCCTGCACTGTTTACCTGCACCCGGGGAGGAATAAAAATGCTTCTCGAGAGCGAAAAAATTATCAGTGAAATTAAACGCCATGTCCAGGACCGGCCACAGGTGGCCGTGGCCTATTTGATGGGGTCTTATGCCGGGGGCACGGCCACCCCTTTGAGTGATGTGGATGTGGGCATCGGCCTTTACCCCTCCCTGTGCCCGAACACAGACGACGCCCTGGATCTGGCAGCGGCACTGGAATACTCCCTGACGGAGGCGCTTTTTCCCG
>NZ_JBNATZ010000324.1:0-2407 GCF_049701015.1 Desulfofundulus sp. | reverse complement strand
AAGGGCTGCGGTTTATGTGCCAGGAACTGTCCGGTGGAAGCGATCACCGGTGAGAAAAAACAGCCCCATACCATTGATATTGTTAAATGCATTAAATGCGGCACCTGTATGGAGAAATGCAAGTTCGGCGCCGTTTACACTGCCTGATATCATGACGAAAGGAAGTGCCAGCGGGTATGTCCACAGGGAGAGTTACCGTAGATGGTCATGTGGTGGAAATAAATGATGCCAGGAACATCCTGGAAGTAGTGCGCCGTGCCGGTATCAAGCTCCCCACCTTTTGCTATCACTCGGAATTGAGCGTTTACGGGGCCTGCCGCATGTGCATGGTGGAGGTGGAAGGCCGGGGACTGGTTGCCTCCTGTTCTACTCCTCCGTCCGACGGTATGGTTATTCATACCAATACACCCCGTACCCGCCGGTTGCGCCGCATGATTTTGGAATTGCTCCTGGCCAACCACGACCGGGAATGTACCAGTTGCGAGCGTAGTGGGAGCTGCAAACTGCAGCAGCTCGCCCGCCAGATGGGGGTTACGGAAGTTCGCTTCGGACAGCTGGATAAAAAGATGCCGGTAGATCGTACTTCTCCGGCCCTGGTCAAGAACCCCAACAAGTGTATACTTTGCGGTGACTGCGTGCGCATGTGCAAGGAGGTCCAGGGACTGGGGATCTGGGATTTTGCCTTCCGGGGTTCCAAAACCCTGGTAACCACCGCCTTCGGAAAAGCTTTGAGCGAAGTAGCCTGTGTTAACTGCGGTCAATGTGTGGCCGTATGTCCCACCGGGGCGCTCACGGTCAAGTCGGAAGTAGGTGAAGTTTGGGATGCCATCCAGGATCCGGATAAAGTGGTGGTGGTGCAGGTTGCTCCGGCGGTAAGGGTGGCCATCGGTGAGGAATTTGGCCTTCTGCCCGGGGAAAAGGCAACCGGGCAAATGGTGGCTGCGCTGAAGAAAATAGGTTTTGACCGCGTGTTTGATACTCTCTTTACTGCCGATATGACCACTATTGAGGAGGGTATGGAGTTGCTGGGCCGGCTGGAAAAGGGCGGCCAGCTGCCCCTGTTTACCTCCTGCTGTCCGGCCTGGGTGAAATATGCCGAGCAGTTCCACCCCGACCTCCTGGATAATTTATCGACCTGCAGGTCTCCCCAGCAGATGTTCGGCTCCCTGGTGAAGAAATATTACGCCCGGGAGATTGGCAGGAATCCGTCTGAAGTGGTTTGCGTATCGGTAATGCCCTGTACGGCTAAAAAGTTTGAAGCCAGACGGCCCGAATTCGCCACCGAAGGCGTGCCCGATGTAGATTATGTCCTCACTACCGTGGAACTGGCCCAGATGATCAGAGAAGCGGGCATTGTCTTCAACGAGCTGGAACCGGAAGTGTTTGATAATCCGCTTGGGATGGGCTCCGGTGCGGCAGTTATCTATGGTGCCTCCGGCGGGGTTATGGAATCGGTGGTGCGCTTTGCTGCGGCCCAGCAGTCCCCGGGTGAGGTAGGACGGGTGGATTATTACCCGGTGCGGGGTATCCAGGGAATTAAGGAAGCTGAACTGGAGTTCGGTGGGCAACACCTCAAACTGGCGGTGGTCAACGGCCTGGCCAATGCGGAAAAGCTCATCAAGCGTATCAAATCGGGAGAAGCTTTCTACCACGCAGTGGAAGTGATGGCCTGCCCCGGTGGTTGTCTTGGAGGCGGTGGCCAGCCTTATCCCAACAACACCGCTGCCCGGCTGGGACGCATGAAGGGCCTTTATGCTCTGGACCGGGCGGAACAGCTGCACAGGCCACAGGACAACATTTATGTCACCAGGGCCCTGGAACGCTGGTTTGGCGGCCCGGCCAACGCCAATACCCATCATGCCCTGCATACCCGCTATTACCCGCGGCGGCGCATCAGCGGCAAGCCTGTGGAGGTCAGTGAACGGAGAGACGGCCGTCCGGTTGAAGTGGCGGTCTGCGTGGGTACCAACTGCTACCTGAAAGGTTCCTACGACATTTTGAACAAATTCATGGAAATGGCCCGGCAGATGGGTATATCCGATTATATACAGCTTAAGGGTACGTTCTGCCTTGAACATTGCGACCGGGGAGTGAGCATTAAAGTCAACGATGAAATCATTACCAACGTAACCCTGGATAACGCCGAAGAGGTTTTCAAAACCAGGATCGCCATTAAGGCCGAGCCACCCTGGGTGGTTTAAGGAAAGCAGTGCGACAAGGGACGGGGCAGGAACCTCGTCCTTTGTCGTAGAATAGACACCCATGACGCTTGTAAATATTCAGTAGAACCGTTATGACAAGGATGCGGCGCTGTCTGGAGCGAACGACTTGCGAAGCGCCGGTAACAGCACCATACGCGTGGTAAAAAAGGGGTTTAGCGCCGCCTGAGCCTCCTCCTCGCTCATAC
>NZ_JBNATZ010000323.1:0-2421 GCF_049701015.1 Desulfofundulus sp. | reverse complement strand
GACTTCTTCCAGAATCTCATCCAGACCAAGTACACCCACCTCGCTGTCGTTCAACAGTAGCTTTTGCGGCCTGGGAGCCCTGGGGTCGCAACACCCTCTGCCCATGGAAAACCCTCCTCGCTGGACTGATATATTAAGCCATATTCTATAGCTATATAGTAATAAACTAATGATATGTTGTCAATAGAGCTCAAAACCCGTATTCAGGAATGCTTACTTTAAAATTTGTTGCCTTTCAAGTATTGTTGATAATGTGCTGCCTGTGATATTATTTTTTATATATTTTACATTAATAAATCACTATATTATCTTTTATGTAATATCCAAAACTATCTCTAAAAAATCCCGTAATATAAGGGTGTGAAGGGTGTGCGCCAAAATGCAACAATTGTTCTCTTTTAATACATAAAACCAAATCTCAGCAAAGGAGGTTGTTGTATGTCCCCGCAGAGACCCATTTCCGTTAATAACTTTAAAATGGGAAAACCAGTTGTCATTACCCGGGACGGGAAGACAACGTTGCCTTTTGATTTCACCCGGTATGCGGGGGAATCGGGTAATGTGGATGCCATTTGTGTTAGAATGGAGGATGGTTTTTTAATCCTCCCCCGGGTTCCCGATGTTAAGAAGCTATACATTGAACCAACTACGGTGTGTAATTTTGCCTGCACCACCTGCATCAGAAATTCCTGGGAAGACTCACTTGCTCATATGGACTGGCCTGTCTTTGAGCGCATTCTGGACAGCCTCTCCCGTCTACCCGCCCTGGACTGTGTGCATTTCGGCGGCTTCGGCGAGCCGTTCAGCCACCCCCGCTTGCTGGATATGCTGGAGCTGGTCAAGTTGCGGGGTTACAGGGTCGAGGTTATAACCAATGGTTCATTACTAAATACAGATGTCATCAATAAGTTGATCGATATCAAACTGGACATGCTCTTCGTCTCGCTGGACGGCCCGGATGAAGAGGGATACTGTCAGATCAGGCAGGGGGCCGACTTTCACGGTGTGATGGGGAATATTCGTTTGCTGCAGGAATTAAAAAGACAAAGAGGTGTGGGTTTTCCGGAACTCGGTATAGAATTTGTGGCTACCAAAGACAACTATCATAAGCTACCTCAGCTGGGTGAACTTGTTTTAAAACTAAAGGCTCGCCGGATGATTGTGACCAATGTTTTGCCTTATAATGAAGCAATGAAGGAACAAATTCTTTACGACATGGAAGATACGGAGATTCCTTTTGACTACCAGTCCTTATTACTGATGATCCAGGCCCAGCTTCCTTACATGAAGTTGCGTACCGACCGGTATTGCAAATTTATCGAGGACAAGTCCATGGTGATCAACCACAGGGGACTTGTATCCCCTTGCTATGCTTTAATGCATTCGTACCGCTGCTTTATCTACGGCCGGGCCAAGGAAATTCGCCCTTTTTACCCTTTTTACCTGGGTGATGTTAAGGAAAAATGCCTGGATGAAATCTGGACCGACCCGGCATATATCAACTTCAGGGTGGCTGTAAAAAACTTCAGGTTCCCCTCCTGTACGGACTGCAAGTTTCTGGAGGGTTGTACCATGGCCGACGACAATGAGATGGATTGCTGGGGCAACAGCCCGTCCTGTGCCGAATGCCTGTGGTCCAGGCAAATAGTGGCCTGTCCATGAAATACGGTTGCTCTTTCTTTTTTTGAAAAGACCCTCATGGTTGCCATGTATACTCCCGTATGGGCAGTTCTGGGAGCGGGTCTGGTGATCGGTGTGCTGGCCCAGCGTTCCCGGCTAGGCATGGTCGGCGGAATCAGGGACTTCATTATGTTTCGGGATGCCCACCTCTTGTGCTGCCCTGGGGGCCGTTATGGCCCTGATCATTGGCGGGGGTGGGACCAGTATACCGGAAATAACCCTGCTGGCATCCATTTTCCGCACCAGGTTGCTGGTCGCCTTTGTGGCCACCATTTTCATGGTGGCTGTGACAGCAGGGTATATGTTTGAATTAATCTTTTAGATGGGGGGATTTTAAATGGCTGAGCAAAAGCAGAAGAGGGGCCTGTTGAACTTATTCCGACGCTCAAAACAGGACAGCTGCTGCGGGGGGATTATCATTGAAGAAGTGAAGGAAGACAGGGAAGAGAAGAACAGGCAGGAGCAGAGGGGCTGTTGCTGCTGTACACCCGTTAAGGGCAGGGAAGATAGCAAGTAATCACCTGAAATTTGGGGCCTGGCGTGAGAAGAGCGGTAACGAAGCCGCTCTTTTTTATCGTTGGTGGTAAATCCATGATGTTGGAAAGATGCTAGAAATGTGCCTATTGTATTAGATTAATAGTATATAGTACAATAATGATAGTTTTGTAGTAAGATGGATTGCTCAAAGGGGGAGCTGTTTGAACTGCTGCAGGACTGCCGTAAGTGCGGCCTGGCGGTGTC
>NZ_JBNATZ010000322.1:0-2441 GCF_049701015.1 Desulfofundulus sp. | reverse complement strand
GGTGACCCGGAAGGTAAGTCCCATAAACTCCCGGCAGCCCGTCAGGTAGGCCACCGGTTCACCTGCGGCGCGTCTCTGCAGCAGTTCCCGGAATTTTTCCTCCTCCCCCGCGGAAAGAGGGCGGCCCGGGTCCCGGTACAAACCCACGCGGTCCGTACCGGTGACATGGGCGAGCAACACCTCCGCCTCCAGGGGGGCGGCCTCGATGCCTTTCTGGCGCAGGAAAGCCCTGGCGCGGGCCAGGGCGGTAGCAACATCCATATCAAAAGTCCCCCTCGAGTAAATATTCAGTAAAACCGTTGTAACGAGGATGCGGCGCTGTTACCGGTGTAAGCTGCGTCGTTCGCTCCGGACAGTGCCGCCTCCAACCGTGTTCACTGAATATTTACCTCCCCGATTCATGCACTGTCCACCTGCTGCAGGCGCCGGGCCTGATCTGTGGTTACCAGGGCGTCGATAATTTCGTCCAGTTCCCCCATGAGCACTTCCTCGAGGCGGTGGACGGTCAAACCGATACGGTGATCGGTGACGCGGTTCTGCGGGAAGTTATAAGTGCGTATCCGCTCGCTGCGGTCCCCGGTCCCGACCATGGAACGGCGCGCGGAGGCAATCTTTTGCTGCTGCTCTTCCTGCAGCCGGTCAAGCAGACGGGCCCGCAGGACCCTCATGGCCTTTTCCTTGTTTTTATGCTGGCTTTTCTCATCCTGGCAGGAAACCACGATCCCCGTGGGCAGGTGGGTAATGCGCACCGCGGACTGGGTCGTGTTCACTGACTGGCCGCCCGGCCCGGTGGAGCAAAAGACATCTATACGCAGGTCGTTGGGGTTGATCTCCACGTCCACTTCCTCAGCTTCCGGCAGGACGGCCACCGTCGCGGCCGAAGTATGAATCCGCCCCCCCGACTCAGTGGTGGGTACCCGCTGCACCCGGTGCACGCCGCTTTCAAACTTCAACCTGCTGTAGGCCCCCCTGCCCTCGATGAGGAAGATGACTTCTTTAATGCCGCCCAGGTCGGTGTAGCTGGTGTTCATCAGATCGATTTTCCAGCCCTGGCGCTCGGCATACCGGGTGTACATGCGAAACAGGTCGGCCGCAAAAAGAGCCGCCTCCTCGCCCCCCGTACCGGCGCGTATTTCCATAATGACGTTCTTCTCATCATTGGGGTCCCTGGGCAACAGCAGTACTTTTAATTTGTGTTCCAGTTCTTCCTTCTTTTCCTCCTGGGCCTCAAGCTCCGTCTCAACCAGTTCCCGGAAATCCGGCTCCAACTTTTCTCTCAAGAGTTCCTTTGCTTCCTGGATTTCCCGGCACACTTTTTTGTACTCCCGGTACACGCCGACTATCTCTTCCAGTTCCGCATGGGCCTTGACATACTGCTGCCAGCGTGCCCGGTCGCTGATTACTTCCGGGCTGGCAATCAGGTTGCTCAACTCCTCATAACGCTGCTCCAGGCTGTCCAGTTTGTCGAGCATGCCTTGCATCACCTCCTAGCACCGCCCCCAGGGCAGAGATGGCCACTTCCACCTGGTCGTCATCGGGCTCCCGGGTGGTCAGGCCCTGCAGCCACCGGCCGGGAATGATGAAGAGCCGGGACAGGAAAAAATCAGGGTACCTGGCGGAAAACTTCAAGAGCTCATAGGAAACGCCCGCCAGCAGGGGCAGCAGTAAAATGCGCGAAGTAATCCGCCACCACAGTACCTGCTCGCCCAGGATGGAAAAGAGAAAGATGCTCACCACAAGTACAATGAGTATGAAACTGGTACCGCAACGCGGGTGGAAGGTCGAGTAACGCTGCACATTGGGTACGGTAAGTTCCTCTCCGGCCTCGTAAGCATTGATCACCTTGTGCTCGGCCCCATGGTATTGAAAAACCCTCCGGATATCAGGCAGCATTCCTATGCCGGCCACATAAAGGAGAAAGATACCCAGACGAATTGCTCCTTCGATAAAATTCTGAACCAGAGCTCCCCGCATGAAGCCCGCCATTAAGTGAGCGAGACCGGCAGGCAGGATCACGAATAAAAACACCCCCAGGCCCAGGGCCACGACCAGGGTTAAAATAATCTCGCGGGAACTCAGCTCCTCTTCCTCCCCTACGGCCTGGCCTGCTGAAAAAGAGAGGGCCTCCAGACCCATGACCAGTGATTCAATCAGTGCTACCACGCCCCTGACGAGGGGCCACTTCAGCACGGGGAACCGGGCAGCAAGGGAACCCACGGGCCTGGTATCCAGAACAACGGTGGCATCGGGCCGGCGTACCGCCACGGCCCTTAGAGACGGCCCCCGCATCATTACTCCTTCAATGACGGCCTGCCCGCCGTATTGAAAATCGCCCATCACGCTCTCCCCTCACGCTTTTCGGAGGCGAAACCGGAACATCACTAACGTTTTGATTGCAGGCGCGGGCATCTCCAAGCAAATAGCAGAGCACCCGCTCTGCT
>NZ_JBNATZ010000321.1:0-2444 GCF_049701015.1 Desulfofundulus sp. | reverse complement strand
CGCAGTTGTTGAATAATACTAAGTATTACAAATTGCCAGAACATTATGGTGGGGGGCGGGGGGAATCGTGGCACCGGTGCAGAAGAAATTGAGGGCCGCCTGGCATGCCTTTGTTAATGGGAATGAATCTGGCCTTCAAACGCTCAGGCCTATCGTACGGGAGTCATGGGAACGCTGCCGGCGCGCTGGTGTTAACCCATATCAGAAGGTAGTTCCCACCGTACTGGTTCCGGAAGCTCTGGCGAGGCGCCGTGAAAAAAATAGAGAGTGGTTGGAGATTGCTCGCCCGGTAATGGAAACCTTATACAGGTTTGTTGCCGGGTCAGGATTTGTGGTTGCAGTCGCTGACTCTGAGGGTTACTTGTTGGAAGTAATTGGAGATAAGGAAGTAGTTCAAGCTATTGCAAAAGGGAATTTCGTACCAGGGGCCGATTGGAGTGAACCCAGTGCCGGTACCAATAGCGTCGGCACTGCACTTATCATGAACCAACCATTACAAATTTTCAGCTACGAACACTATTGCATTTGTTCTCACCGGTGGACCTGTTCTGCAGCGCCTATTCATGATCCGGACGGCAATCTGATTGGCGTTTTGGATATGACCGGGTCTTTTGAAAAGGTACATCCTCATACACTGGGAATGGTAGTAGCAGGTGCGGATGCCATTGAAAGGCAAATGGCCATGAAAAGGGCGTGGCGGGAGCGCGACCTGGCCAACCGGATCCGGGAGGCCCTGATGGAATCAATTTCGGAAGGGATTCTGGCTACGGATTGCAATCGGAGAGTCATACACATGAATCAGGAGGCAGCTCGCCTTTTAGGTACAAAGAAAGAAAGAGCCGTGGGGTTAGATGTTTGGAAGGTCCTGGGTGGTGAGGGGGCAGATTGGGAAGCGATTTTAAGCGGGCAGAAATTTATCACGGATCAGGAAATGGATGTGGCCACACCATGGGGGACCGTAAAGCTGACCGTGACTTCCCGGCCCATTCGTGGTAATGACGGGCAATGTGAGGGTATCGTTATGATTCTGAATGAAATTACCCGTGCCCGGAAGCTAACTCAAAGAATGAGTGGGGCAGTGGCTAGGCTAACTTTTGACGATATGGTGGGTGAAGATCCGAAGTTCCGGGAATGCTTGCGTCTCGCCCGCGCAGCAGCGAGCAGTGATTCTACGGTATTACTGCTGGGGGAGAGTGGTACCGGTAAAGATATCCTGGCGCAGGCCATTCATAACGCCAGTCAACGAGCGAAGGGTCCTTTTGTAGCCATTAACTGTGGAGCCATTCCCCGTGATCTGATCGGTAGCGAGCTTTTTGGCTATACGGAAGGCGCTTTCACGGGTGCCAGGAAGGGAGGAAGTCCCGGTAAGTTCGAACTGGCGGATGGGGGGACCATTTTTCTGGATGAAATTGGAGATATGCCTCTGGAGTTGCAGACTACTCTTCTCAGAGTACTGGAACAAAAAGTCATTACCCGGATTGGTGGTTCTGCGGTATTGCCTGTCAATGTGCGTGTCATTGCTGCAACCAACCGGGACCTGGCCGCGGAGGTGGAGCGGGGAAACTTCCGGCGGGATCTGTATTACCGCTTGAACGTGGTTACCATAAGGCTGATTCCTCTCAGGGAACGCCAGGGAGATATTGAACTGCTCCTGTGGCATTTCCTGGAGCGGTTGGGTAAGCAGATGGGGAAATATGTTCGCTCGGTGGATGAGAGGATTTGGCCCCTCGTTAGAGCTTATTCATGGCCTGGTAATATTCGTGAACTGCAAAATGTGGTGGAGCGAGCTCTACATCTTGCTGATGGTCCGGCGTTGCGACCGGAACACCTGCCGGAGGAAATCCGCAGGGTTCAAAACAATCTGCAGGTACAAAAGGAACTGTTACCAGTACCAGACTATGAAAAGCAGGTAATTTTGAAACTGCTTGAAGAAAATAAGGGTAATCTCTCACGAGTGGCGAGTCAATTGGGTATCGCCCGGACCACCCTCTATCGGAAGATGGCCAAATATGGATTGCGTTACGATCAGAATCATTATAACCGGACAAATCAATTGTGATTTACTGTATTGTAGCGAATCGCTACACTGTAGCGATTTAAAACATTTATCAAGCTTTTAAGCAAAAGAGGCGCGTGGCTTGAACGCCTCTTTTACTTTGCTGTTGTTTTTGTTGCCTGTAATTGAGGGTGCTGGCATAGGACTTGCTGACATTGAAGAACAAGAACGCTGGTGTTGAAGAACAAAAAAGGAGGAAGTTACAGAGGATATGATTACATCTCAAGAATACCTTGCACGTCTCAAGAGGTTAAAAAGCAATATCTATATGGGTGGTGAATTAGTAGAACGGGATGATCCTCGGATACTGCCGGGCATTAAGGTGGTTTCATTAACCTATGACCTGGTTGGAGATCCTCAGTATAGTGAGTCGTTGACAGCAGTATCA
>NZ_JBNATZ010000320.1:0-2462 GCF_049701015.1 Desulfofundulus sp. | reverse complement strand
CTCCTTGGAACGAAGAGTGATTCCAACGAGATCAACAGGGAACCTTATCTCTTTTCAAAGAGGGTACAAAACGTTTTAAGAGCAGTGTGTTCAGAGTTACCGATAGCGAGCTCATGGCCATGAAGAAGGCGGCCAGTTCGGGGCTTACAATCAGGCCGGTGAAGGGGTAGAGTACGCCCGCGGCAATAGGTATGCCAATGCTGTTATAAATGAAGGCCCAGACCAGGTTTTGACGCACTTTGCGCATGGTTGCCCGGGCTATTTCAACGGCCGAAACCACGTCCCGCAGATCCGCCCTGATCAGGATTACCTCGCCCGTTTCCCTGGCGATGTCCGTGCCCGTACCAATAGCCATGCCCACGTCGGCGGCAGCCAGGGCCGGGGCGTCGTTGATACCGTCGCCCACCATGGCCACCCGCAGGCCGCGGGCCTGTAGCTTGCGCACCTCTTCGGCTTTCTCCTGTGGCAACAGTTCCGCAAGCACGTTTTCAATGCCAACCTGGCGGGCGATGGCTTCGGCGGTGCGGCGGTTGTCCCCCGTGATCATGAACAACTGCATACCCATTTTTTTCAACCGGGCAATGGCCTGGGGCGCATGCTCTTTTATCGTATCGGCCACCGCAATCACCCCTGCTGCCTGGCCATCCACTGCCAGGAGCATGGCGGTTTTACCATCCTGCTCCAGGGATTCTAAAGTAGACCGGAGATTTTCAACGGGTACCTTTTCTTTCTTCATTAACTGGCGGTTGCCCAGCAATATCGTGCGGCCACGGTAGCGAGATATGACGCCGTGGCCAGGGATGGCCTCGAATTCCTCCGCTTCTTCCACAATCACGCCGGCTTTTTTCGCTCCCAGAACGATGGCTTCGCCCAGGGGATGCCCGGAATTTTTTTCCGCGGCAGCGGCCAGACTCAGCAGTTCTTCCCGCGTAAAACCTGGAACAGGGATGACATCGGTAAGGGATGGTTCGCCCCGTGTGATGGTGCCCGTTTTGTCCAGCAGTATCACCTGCAGTGCGGCGGCGGCTTCTACAGCATCGGCTCCTTTAAAGAGAATGCCGTTTTCAGCCCCCTTTCCAGTTCCGGCCATCATGGCGCTGGGAGTGGCCAGTCCCAGCGCACAGGGGCAGGAAATGACCAGGGTGGTCACGCTTAAAAGCAGGGCGAAGCCAAAGACTCCCACTCCGGCCAGGCTGTAGGGCGACAGGATAAAATGACTGTCCGGCCGGAAAAAGGCGTGGTAACCGTAAAAAAACCAGAACAGAAAAACCAGCAGCGCCAGCACGTGGACTCCGGCAATGAAGTGTCCGGCCACGAAATCGGCCAGCTTTTGTACCGGTGCCCTGGTGGCCTGGGCATCTTCTACCAGGCGAATGATCTGTGCGAGCGTGGTATCCCGGCCCACCCGGGTGGCCTCAAATTTAAAGGAACCGGTTTTGTTGATGGTGGCTCCGATTACCTCGTCACCCGGCTTTTTCTCCACCGGGATACTCTCCCCGGTAATCATGGACTCGTCCACTGCCGAATGCCCTTCGATTACCCTTCCGTCCACCGGGATGCTTTCTCCGGGACGCACCACAACCACATCGCCTGGCACCACATCGAGGGCGTCAATTTCCATCTCCCGGCCTTCCCGGATTACCCGTGCAGTTTTGGGTTCCATGTCGAGCAACTTCCGGATGGCTTCGGAGGCACGGCCCCGCGTGAGGGCTTCCAGGTAGCGGCCCAGGACGATAAAGGCAGTTAACAGGGCGGCGGATTCAAAAAAGGTGGCTCCTTTGCCTCCAAAGCCCGCTCCGGGCCAGAAGGTGTTTATGGTGGCGATGATATAGGCAGCCCCTATTCCCGTGGCATAGAGCAGGTTCATATCGGTGGCGCCCTTCTTTAAGCCGTTGAAGCTGTGCACGAAAAACTGCCAGCCGGCAATGAAGACTACCGGGGTGGTCAGTGCCCACAAAAAGAGGGTATTACCCATAAAACCCGGTACAAAACGGGGAAAGATCCACACGTCCCGGAACATGCCCAGCATTACCAGGAGGGAGAGTGGCCAGGCTATCCACATGTTCCGGGCCTGGCGGCGTATTTCCTGCTGGCGGGCCTGTTTCTCCCGGTCCAGGGCTTCCTGGCCCGTGGCCTTCCCGGTAACCTCGTAGCCCAGGCCTGCGATTGTTTCTTTAATCCGGGCCGGTGTTACCGTCCCCGGGTAAAAAGTCACCCGGGCGGTTTCCGCGGGAAGGCTTACGGTTACATTCAATACCCCGGGCAACTCTGAAACTGCCCGTTCCACCCGTGCTACACAGGCCGCGCATCTCATACCCCTTACGGTCAAGCGTATTTCCCCGGTGGGTACCTTGTAGCCCAGTTCCCGGATGGTATTGACCAGCTGTTCCACGGATACCTTAACCGGGTGCACAAGTTTCAATCCTCACCCGGCACAGAGGCCGGGTGCAACCAGGCGGCGG
>NZ_JBNATZ010000319.1:0-2471 GCF_049701015.1 Desulfofundulus sp. | reverse complement strand
TCACGTCAGGACCTGCTTATGCTCGACCAGAAGTTCAAGGACGGCCGGGATGTTCCACAGTGGGCCCGGGAAGCCGTGGCCGTGGCTTTAAGGGAGGGCCTCGTCTCGGGCTACCCGCAGCCGGACGGCAGCCTTGTGTTTAAAGGAGAAGAACCGGTGAGCCGGGCCGAACTGGCTGCCCTTATGGCCCGGGTCATTAAAAAGAAATGCGGTGAGGTGGTGCCGAAGGTCCTGGACTTTGCCGACGCGGCGGAAATTCCTGCCTGGGCGAAAGAGGCCGTGGGGGTGGCTTACGCTAAAGGAGTGGCCGGCGGTTATCCGGACCGTACCTTCCGGGCGGGTAAAATGGTGACCAGGGCCGAAGCGGCGGCCATGCTTTTGCGCCTGGCGGACGTGAACTGAACTTGAGGAAAGGACCTTGATATTGGCTGGCGGCGGTTGTTCCGGCGGGTGGCCGGAGGAAGGAACAGCTGCCGCCGGGGCGGTTACTGTGCATACCCGTGAGCGAAACAGTAGAGGGGGACGGAACGTTGTCTAACCGGAAGAGGTTGTGGAAGAAACTCAGTTTGCTGCTGGTACTGGTCATGGCCGCAACCCTGCTGGTACCCGCAGTAAATGCCGGTGCTGGCGAGGTAACCGGCTCACCGGCCAACAATGCAGTGCAGTTCCTGTACAACGAGTACGTGCAGAAGGGAATCGACAATTCAGGATATGGGGTGGGTTCCTACGCTCTTTATGTCTTGAAACAGGCCGGTGTCGATGTAAGCGGCTGGGTATATAACGGTGTGAAGTACGAAGATGCGGTCGTAAATGCTGTTTATAACGATCTGCAAAATGCCTCGACTCCGGCCAACATCCTGGCCCAGGACCTCCTGGCCGTGCAGGCGCTGGGAAGGGGTGACCTGGCCGGCCAGCTTGTGGATATTTTAAAAAACCGGCAGACGGAAAACGGCTTTGACTACAGTATCTTCAGCAATATGCAGGCCTTCGACCTCATGGTCCGGGCGGGTCAGTTGAGCGTTCTCAATACAGCCTATGCCAGAGAATACATTTTAGGAACCCGGAATACAAGTGTCAATGATAGTGCCTATGGAACTTGGGGTTACACTTATGAGGGTACTTATTATCCTGATTTTATGACCACGGCCCAGGCGGTAAGGGTGTTGCACTACCTGGACCCGAATGGGAATGACGCTGATATTCAGGCCGCCATTGAAGATGGCCTGGCCTGGATGCAGAAACAGCAACAGGCCGACGGCAGCTTTGCGGCTGGCATGGACGACCCGGCTATTGATACTGCCGAAGTGGTTATGACCTTAAAGGCGCTGGGAAGCGATCCTGCTGAATGGAAATCTAATGACGGGAAAACGGTTGTTGATTATCTGATGAATAATGTTCTCAATCCGGACGGTAGTCTTGGCACTTCAAAGAACGCCATGGATGCCATCTGGGTACTCAATGCCTGTAATTTGCTGGGCTTACAGCCTACAGTATGGCGTTTTTACCTTGATCCTTCCAGTATAAATGTAACTCCAGGCACTCAACAGCAATTTAAAGCCGTCTGGGAGGACGCTTACGGCCCGTCTGACGTAACGCAGTGGGCGGCCTGGTCCGTAGCCGACAGCAGTATTGCCAGCGTCGACGACAGTGTTTACAAGGGGCAGGTCAAGGCGACAAACGCCGGCCGGACGGTGGTCAGGGCCGTTTACAACGGGCTTACGGCTTCGGCCGTCCTGACCGTGAGCTCCCTGAGCGGGGGGACTGCGGTGACCACGAAGTCTGCCGGCCTGGCCGTGGTGGGGATGAACGGCGAGCTCCTGTTCGGCCCCTCTTATGTCACGGTCCCCAAAGACGATAAGTGGGGGCTGACCGCCCTGGGCGTCCTGGATGCCTCCGGTATTCCCTACCACACCTCAAACTGGTCCTGGGGCGTCCTGGTGGACCAGATTGCCGGGGTGGCCAACAGCGGGATGGCTGGCTGGATGTACGCGGTGAACGATTCTACTGATGGTCTTTCGGGACCTGAAAAATATAACCTTAAAGATGGCGACAGGATCGTCTGGTATTACAGCAAGAGCATGGAGCAGCAGCCTCCCAAGTGGGACGACCTGGTCAGGCAGGCTTCGAGCGGGAACAGTCCGGTGGTAAATCTACCTGCTCCTGTGAGCGACTCCGTCCTGAATGCGGCCATCCAGAGCGCAGGTTCTGCCGGACAGGTTGTCCTGCAGGCGGGTCCAGACCAGACGACTCTGGCCCTGTCGACGGACCAGTTGTCTAAAATAACCGGTATCAGCAAGCCCCTGGCTGTTACCGTTCAGAACGTGCAGTTTGTTCTCTCCATGGACAGCCTGCAGGTGCCGGAGTTGACGACCTCCGATGTCGCACAGCTCCAGCTCAAAGCACAAAAACTGAGCGGTACTGATGCCCAGAGCCTGACATCGTCTGTGGCCGGCCAGTTGAAACTGGTGGGG
>NZ_JBNATZ010000318.1:0-2491 GCF_049701015.1 Desulfofundulus sp. | reverse complement strand
TTTGCGCAATTCGCTAAAGAGATGCGCAGGAGGACGCTGGTTTTGGTCCACCGGGACAAGTTAGTGCGGCAGACCGTAGCAAAGTTCAGGCTGGTCTGGCCGGAGGCCGATGTGGGCATAATCAAAGCCGCCGAGAACGAGCTGCACAAGACGGTCACGGTTGCCAGCGTCCAGACCCTTTCCCGTGTGAGCAGGCTGAAGATGTTCCTGGACGCGCAGAAAGATGCCGGGCCGGTGGAAGTGGTCATCGTGGACGAGTCCCACCACGCCGTGGCGAGGACCTACCGGCGGGTGCTGGACGCTTTCCCTGATGCTGTAAGGCTCGGTTTCACTGCTACGCCCGCCCGGGCCGATAAGATAAGCCTGGGGGAAGTATTCGATGAGGTGGCCGTCCAGCTGTCCATCGGGGACCTGGTGCGCAGGAAGTACCTGGTGCCTTTGAGGGGGCTGGTGGTCAGGACGGAGACCGAGCTGGACGGCGTAAAGGCCCGTTCGGACGACTTCGTGCAGGGCGAGCTGGCTGAGACGGTCAACACCGTGCCCAGGAACAGGGAAATCGTGCGGGCGTACATCGAGCACGGGGAAGGCCGGAAGGCGGTGGCGTTCTGCGCGTCGGTGGGACACGCCGCTGATCTGGCATCTGAGTTCAACAGGCAGGGGGTAACCGCGGCGGCAGTCTCCTGCCACATGGGCATCGAAGACCGCCGCGAGGTTCTTGAGAAATTCATGCGCGGCGAGATTCAGGTGGTCACCAACTACGGCATCCTGACCGAGGGGTTTGACGACCCGTCCGTGCAGTGCATCATCATGGCCCGGCCCACGAAGAACCGGTCCCTGTACATCCAGATGGTCGGGCGCGGGGCGAGGATAGCGCCGGGCAAGAAGGACTGCCTGGTGCTGGACGTGGTGGACATCAGCAGGAAGCACCGGCTGGTACAGCTGACCGACCTGCGCGGGGCGGACGGCAGGACGGACAAGGAAATCGCCAGGGACCAGGCCAGGGCGCTGTGGCGCGAGGTAGTGAAGGTACTGACCGGGGAAGCGAGAGACCTGGCCGAGTCCGGTGTCCCGGTGAGTGTCTATCCTGTGGGCGAAACGGAGTCCGGGGATTTCACCCTGGCTGTCGATTTCCCTGTATATTGCAGCCGGGAAATTGGGGAAGAACACGAGCGGCGGGCCGGGGTCCTGCGTGCCGTACTCGCGGAAGGGACGGAGACCTGGGACGCGATCAACAGTGCGGTCCGGGTAGCGGCGGGGAAAATCGGCGCGGAGGTCGGCCTGCCGGAGAAGTTCGCCTGGACGGTCAGGTTTGCCCCGTCGGTGGTTTTCGTTAAGTCCGGTGAGCGCAAGGAAATGTCCGGCGGCCATGACAAAGGAGACGGGGAAGCAACTGCCGTGGTGGTGGAAGACCTGGGCGACATGACCGGGTTCGCCTGGGTACAGGTGACACCCGACCTTTGGGTATTGCAGCTGCCCGACCTGAAGCTGTCCCTGAAGCGCCGGGGTGCGGGTTGGGTAGCGCTGTGTGAACGGCGAGAAGGCACAATTCAGCAGCTCACGCCGGAACCGATGCCTTTGGACTGGGCTTTAAACTTAGCAGATAGCTACATCAAAGAAAATGCGCAAGAAAGCATGATCCTGGTGGATAAGAACGCCGGGTGGCGGGGACTGGAACCCACGGAAAAGCAGATAGCCGTGCTGCGGGAATACGGGCTGCCGGTACCGAGGACCAGGGGGGAAGCCTCTGTCATGATCGGCCAGCTGTTTGCCGCGAGAGGAGTGCGGAAGCACCGGGAAGCGAGATAGAGTTTTGCAGTGCGGGCGCGGCTGCCGGAGTTCCTCGATTTTCTCCAGTTGACTGGAAGAAACTGTGTGTAACGCTTTTGCAGTGCCCGGAAGCCTTGATATTTCCGGGCTAGCGGGTCTTTGGGGGCTGACTGGGAAAATCTGTGTGTAACGCTTTTGTAACGCCCGGAAGCCCTGGTATTCCTGGGCTGAGCGGTTCTTGCGGCCCGTTACAAAAAAATGTGCTTTTCTTTTATTGAGGGGAGGGGGAATTCAGTGGAGGAGCTCCTGAGCGAAGTGATCGGGAAGATCAGGGAGAACCCCGGAGCGGAGTTTGCGGACGTATTCACGCCGGACGTCGTGGGCAGGCTGGCCGCGCTGACCGAGCGCGAGTACGAGAGCTTCAAGGTGCAGCTGGAGGCGTATTTGATCATGAACGGCCTGAGCGTGCCCGGGATGACGGAGAGGAAGCTGGACCGGCTGGTGCGGGCGGCAGCGGAGAGAATGGACGCGGAGCGGTCGAGGCTGCCGGCGGTGCCGCTGCTGGACCGGTGCCCGGGCGCGCCCGGTGGCGAGGGGCTGGTCGTCCCGCCGGGGTGGTACCTGTCAGATGAGGGGGTCTTCCGCACGGACGAGGCGGGGGTGCCGTCAGTGCGCGTGTGCCGGTCGCCGGTGTACGTCTCCGCGAGGCTGGTCGACCTCGAGC
>NZ_JBNATZ010000317.1:0-2494 GCF_049701015.1 Desulfofundulus sp. | reverse complement strand
CCCGGCTACCTCCTGGTACTCCTCGAAGATCTCTTCGACGTCCTTCCCCGGTATGTACTCGTCAGGGAGCCTCAGCGACAGCCTTATCCTGTACCTGCCCACGTCCAGCGGCATCGGGCCCGGCCCGTCGATACCGCGCCGGTCGAGCCCCAGCCTCGCCAGGACGTCCGCCTTCTGGGCGTCACTCAGGTGGTGAAAGGGAGCGAACGACCTGCACGCTTCCCTCTTGATATACCGCCCGCGGCCTTCCAGCGCCGACCTCACGGTTGCGATATTCTCGGCGTGGACCACGTACTCCAGGTCGTAGTGCAGGGCGTCCTCCTCCAGGGCGTAGTAAGACGTGCTGCGGCCCATCCTTATGTCGTAGCGGTACAGCTGTTCCGGAGAGACAGGGTGCGCGACCGGACACGGCATGCTTTCCAGGCAGCGCAGCCTCTCCTGCAGGTCTCTGTAGACAGTATCTTCTTTTTTACGGAGTTCGGTCTGTTTCAATATCCTGGACGCTACCACACCGGGAGTGTACAGGTTGCAGGACGAAGTTTTGATTGTTTTAGGCTTTGAGGACTTCGGGGATCTTGAAGGCTTCGAGGACTTTGAAGATTTCGAGGACTTTGAGGGCTTTGGGGTTCCGGTCAAAGTCTGTCTGCACCTGGAGGGCCAGCTCACTGCCACCACCCCTTTTTGGTGTTACAGGTGTTACACCCTTGATTTTCAAGGCTTCCGGGCTTTAGAGAAGGTGTTACAGAGGTGTTACAATGGTGTTACATGGTGTTACAAGGTGTTACACCTTTAATTTCCAGAACTTCCGGGTATTACATGACGCCGCATTGCTCTCTCGCGAGTTCCGCAAAGTGGTATTCGGCAGCCGGCACGGCCTGTTTCAGTTCCTCTACGACCTCGTACATCCGCCTCACCACGGGACCCACGCGCACGAGAACGGAAAACTTGTTGTCGCCGTTTGTTTTTAACCAGCCCCTGGCCTTCCAGTAGCTCAGGACTGAACAGCGTTCCTGCCGGTTCCTCACTCCCACCTGGTTCAGGAAAGCCGAGAATATGTAGGGCAAGACCTTGATCCGCCGGGACTTTTCGTCCTCCTCGATGATCCCGTATACGCCGGAGTCAAAACTGCCGATGTTCGCATCCACCCATGTTAGAAACTGCTGGTAGACCGAAATAGCTCCGGGGTCAGTATCGTCATCATCACTAACTACCCACTGGTTGGCTGCCAATTCATGCCACTTGCGGGCAATCAGATGGTCCAGGTACTCTACAAGAGGCTTGTAGTCCACCCACGCCCCGGCGTCCACTACGGCCCTGGCGATCCCGACCGCGCCCATCTCGGCAGGTACCCGCATTTGTACGCCGCCCAACAGCCCGCCTAACTCGACCACGTAGTACCTCCGCCCGCGCTCCTTGTCGACTTCCATTGCTACCACGTCCACCGGCACGGTGCAGAATACCTTGCTGCTCTCCAGGCCCGTCTCCTCGTCTACTGTGATCACCCGGCACCCGCGCTCGTCCACCACCACGTTCTCCATACTGATGGCCATCTCACTCACCCCCATTGACATCTAAAAGGGCTGGAACCGCACTTCCAGGGGCCCGGCAGGGTGCTCCAGTGACTGTTGCGTTTTTGCCTGAACTCTGGTATAATTAATTTGTTAGCTGTTTATTCAATTGTCAAGGATCGCTTCTCTTCACACCGTACAAAAAACTCAATATCATTACACTATGGTAATTATACCTCACCCAAAAGTAACAGTCAAGAGGCGTCTGTTACTTTTGGGTGAATTTTTTCTGCCCTGCATGCCCGTCCCTACCCGGCGCGGCAGCCACCGGCTTCAGCCGCGGGGAGGCCCAGCGGGCGGCTGCCCCGCACCTGTGTGCAACTCGTCCGCAGAGGTTGCATACCGGCGTTCGGCCCGGAGCTAGCAGGCCTCGCCTTCCCTGTCCGCTGCACCTCCTTGCGGCGTGCCTCCCAGACCGCTTTCCGGGAGCAGCACCACCACCATGCGCCTGGTCCGCCCGCTGAACCGCACCGGGCGGAGCCTGCTCCGGCTCCCCACCAGCAGCTTCCCGCTCTCCTCCAGCGCCAGCAGCAGGTGCTCCAGGGTCGTGCCCTGCCGCCGCGCAAACCTCCCGGCCACCTCGGGCACCACCGCAACGTAATGCTGCCCGCTCTCCTCCCTCCCGAAGCGGCCCCACCTGCCGCCGCCGCTGCCGCGGAACTTCTCAGCGTTGTCCTCGACGAACGCCACAAACTCGGCGTACAGGTCCGCCCCGGCCTCGACCACCTGGATGCCGTCCCAGTTCGCGCGCAGGAAGTCCGCCACGTACTCGGCCAGCATGTTGTCATGCTCCACCAGCACGCCCATGTCCCTGACGGCGGCCGCGACCGGTCTCCCCTTCAGCGAGGCGGGTACCGCCGCGGAGTGCCACCTGCCGCACGCGTGCGCGGTCACCTGCAAAAAGACTTTCTTCCGCTCGAGGTCGA
>NZ_JBNATZ010000316.1:0-2530 GCF_049701015.1 Desulfofundulus sp. | reverse complement strand
TACCGTACCCAGGTTGGCAACCCGGTAACGAAAGTGGGCACAGTAACCGGGATAGGCATCCCGCACACGAATACTTATCTTCTTCCCGTCACCGTGCACAAAAGCTTCCGCGCGGCCGGGTGCTGTGCTCTCACCCTCAACGGTGCAGTAAACGAAAACCGGCTCAATGCTGCCCGTGGCCACCACACCGTTGAATACCACGCCGTCCTGCCAGGACGCAAACCCCACGCCCAGAGCGCTCAGTGATATAACCATGGCCAGACAAATAAGGCCGACATGGTGACCTCGTTTAAACCTTGGCCTCATTTCACTTCCTCAACTTTCCGGTGCAAACTTTTATGAAAATTTTATCTTCAGCCGGGAGTACACTGCGTCAGGATTCTTTAAGCTTCTCACTGCCCGTTTGTCACTTTTTAACTATCACGTCTCATGGTATCAAAAAATGACCCTGCAGAATATCAGTCACAGGGATGAATCTCAGTCCTCCAGAGGTATGATGGCCGTTCACCCTCCCTGCACAAGTCAACCCGCAGTATTAATACCGCTTCATACCAATGTAAAAAGCGCCGGCATCTCAAGCCGGCGCCAACCAGTCAGTTAAAAGGCCAGGTTTAACTGGCCCTCTTGATCAGGGTCAAAAAGTCTCCACCCAGCTTGGTAACACTGCAGATCTTGCTCTTCCCCTCGGTGGAAACGTCAACCAGGCCCAGAGCATAGAGCTGCATGACCACATGGTCCAGAACAGCCCTCTTCACCTTGGCCGTCAGGGAAAGTTCCTCCTTGTTCATGCTCCCCTGTTCCACCAGGGCGAGAAGGACCCTTTCCGCTTCCGTAGGCAGGCGCTCACTAACCTTTTGAAAGTATTCCACCAGACTGATTCCCGTCACAGATTTCACCTCCCTTTGCAATCCCCGACCTTGCTAATAGTATGGTCATTTCTTTAACGAGATAATACGTTTTGCGCAAAATCTTTTAAAAAAAATTAAAGCGCGTTCATGAACGAACGCGCTTAATTTTTCCAACTAATTCTTCCAAACTGTAAAACGATGAGATTGTTATAAGTGCTTGTCAAGCAGAGCCTTAATTTCCTTCTTGGTTTTAAAGCCAATGGAACGTTCTATTTCCTGGCCATTCTTGAAGACAATGAGAGTTGGAATGCTGATAACTTTATAATCCGCCGGTGTTCTCTGGTTTTCGTCTACGTTAAGTTTGGCTACCTGCACCTTACCTGCATATTCCGCAGCTATTTCCTCCACTACCGGGGCAATCATCTTACACGGGCCACACCACTCAGCCCAGAAGTCCACCAGTACCGGGACCTGAGCTGCCGACACAAACTCTCTAAAATTAGCATCTGTCAACGTATGGATGTTCTCGCTGGCCACACCTTTCTCCCCTTTCCCAGATAAACTGTAAATCACCCTCACTCTCCCACCGGGACAACTAACTACCTTCTAATTATAATACCCCTCAAAAGTCCCTGTCAATTCGTTAAACAGTATAGCCACCGCAGGAAAGCAGGCCGCGTACGACCAGCCCGGCCAGGATAAACCCGGCGACCGGGGGCACAAATGAAATGCTCCCCGGCACTCCATGGGCCTCGTACCCGGAGTACCCGGACCCGCACCTCCTGGGAGGTTCCGTGGAAAAAACCACGGTAACCCCGGAAGTGATGCCCAGCTGGCGCAGACGACGCCGGACAACGCGGGCCAGGGGACAAACCGCACTGCGGGAGATATCCGCCACTTTAAAAGCAGCAGGGTCGAGCTTATTGCCCGTCCCCATACTGGAAACCACAGGAATATTGGCACGAACACAGCTGGCAATGAGGTCGACCTTGGCGGGAACATCATCAATGGCATCAACCACATAATCAGGTGCGGGGTTGAAAAACTGCTCCGCCAGCCCGGGCAGGTAACGCTCCACTTTTGCTTCGACCTGGATGTCCGGGTTTATGAGCCTCACCCGTTCCATCATCAATAAAGCCTTGGGTTCCCCAACGGTAGAAATCAGGGCATGAAGCTGGCGGTTAATGTTGCTGGGGCTGACCCGGTCAAAATCCACCAGCACCAGATTCCCCACCCCTGCCCGGGCCAGGGCTTCGGCGGTGTAAGAACCCACCCCTCCCAGACCGAAAACCGCCACCCGGCTTCTGGCGAGTATTTGCAGACCCCTTTCGCCGATCAGGAGTTCCGTGCGTGAAAAACGCCCTTCCACAGCACACCACCTTAAAAATGAGAAAAGGTTTCCGGTTCAGGGCCGGAAACCCTGGTAAGTAACCGTTACAAAAACCCCACTAATGCCGTGAACCCTCAAGTTTCTTGAACCCGGTCTCACAAGGTGGGTGCCCTCCTGACTGCTTTTTGTGTCCTCACTGGCGAGGCATACAAGCCACAGCCAGAGGCCAGGCTCCCTTTGTACAGGTGTTGGCTCAAAACTTCAAGGAGTCCACGTACATAGCAGGGTATTTGCCCTTGCAGCTATTATGTTAACACAAACCGGGGCCCTTGGCAAGTGCCTTGTGGTTATC
>NZ_JBNATZ010000315.1:0-2532 GCF_049701015.1 Desulfofundulus sp. | reverse complement strand
GCATTTACCGGTAAACTGCTCAAGGATACTTTTAACTCCACGCCCGCGGGAGGCATCCCGTATTCCAGGGCGGTAATGTAATCCTCGTCCATCATGTGGGCTTCCTCGTCCCCCGCCCGGCGCTTCTCCACCTGCTTGAGAAAGCGGGCCTTCTGGTCCATGGGGTCATTCAATTCCGAGAAGGCATTGGCCATCTCACGGGCGTAAATAAACAGCTCAAAACGGTACGTCAGGGCCGGATCCTCAGTTTTTCGCTTGGCCAGGGGTGAGATTTCAAGGGGATAATCCATGATGAAAATGGGCTGGATCAACTCCGGCTCCACTTTTTCCTCAAACACCTTGTTCAAAACGGCACCCCAGCTGTCCTTCTCCTCCACCTCCACCCCCAGCTCCCGGGCCGCTCGCCGGGCCTTTTCCACTTCATCCCGGTACAGGTTAAAATCCAGCCCGGTATGTTCCTTCACTGCATCCAGCATGGTCTGCCTCTTCCACGGGGGCGTAAGGTTAATCTCCACCCCCTGATAGGTGATGGTGGTGGTCCCCAGCACTTCGGAAGCCACGGTGGAGATCATCTCTTCAGCCAGGTCCATCATGTCATGGTAGTCGGCGTAGGCCTGGTAAAGCTCCAGCATCGTGAACTCCGGGTTGTGCTTGGTGGAAATGCCTTCATTACGAAAATTCCGGTTTATTTCGTAAACCTTCTCAAACCCGCCCACAAGCAGGCGCTTGAGGTAGAGTTCCGGAGCGATACGCAGGTAGAGATTCATGTCCAGGGCATTATGATGGGTGATAAAAGGCCTGGCTGCAGCACCGCCGGCAATAGGGTGCATCATGGGCGTCTCCACTTCCAGGAAACCCCGCTTCTCCAGGAAATTCCGGATGGCGTGGATCACCCGGCTCCGAATGATAAAGGTGTTTTTTACTTCGGGATTCACGATCAGGTCCAGGTAACGCTGGCGGTAGCGCAGGTCCACATCCTTCAAGCCATGCCACTTTTCCGGCAGCGGGCGCAGGGATTTGGCCAGCAGGGTCAGCTCCTCCACAGCCACGGTGATTTCACCTGTGCGAGTTTTAAATACCGTACCCCGTACACCGATAATATCCCCTATGTCCAGCCGCTGGAACAGGTTATAAGTCTCGGGGCCTACATCGTTTAACCTGAGGTAAATCTGGATCTGCCCTGAACCATCCCGGAGGTTGCCGAAGCTGGCTTTACCATGACCACGCCGGGCCATTAAACGGCCGGCCAGACACACCTTTTGCCCCTCGCACTCCTCATAATGCTCGAGAATCCAGGCGGCAAGGTGAGTACGCGGGTAGCGCCCGCCGTAGGGTTCTATACCCTGTGCTTTGATTTCCTCCAGTTTTTCCAGGCGCACGCGCAACAATTCGTTCAAATCTTCCGGTTTGATTTCCAAACTTTCCTTTTCCGTCATAACATTCCTCCGGCGAATCCTGATTAACGTATATCCACGATCTGGTATTTGAGCAGGCCTGCCGGCACGGAAACTTCCACAATACTCCCCTTGCGTTGACCCAGGATGGCCTTACCCACGGGAGATTCGTTAGAAATTTTATGAGCTCCGGGATCGGCCTCCACGGAGCCAACAATGGTATATTCAACTTCGTCGCCGAACTCCAGGTCTTTGAGGCGGACGGTGGAACCAATGCTTACTTCATCCGTCCCCGTGCGTTCATCGTCAATAACCCTGGCATTACGCAACATTTGCTCCAGTGTCAAAATACGGCCTTCAATAAAAGCCTGTTCGTTTTTGGCATCCTCGTATTCAGAGTTTTCACTGATATCCCCAAACTCAATGGCCTGTTTAATGCGGGCCGCTACTTCGCGGCGGCGGATGGTTTTCAGCTCTTCGAGTTCCTTTTCGAGCTTTTTTAAACCTTCAAGGGTTAAGATTACTTCTTTTTCCTTCATTCTATCGTCTCCTTTGCACTTCTCTACTCCCCGGCGAACGCGTGCAAAACAGCTACACTACTCCCCCCAACGACACTGAAAGCACTGCAATGAATAAAACCATTGCAGTGCCCACAGTACCACTAACCTTGCCACTCATTATAAGGAGGGTTTCCCCCTTTGTCAAGGGGCTACCGCTACGCGCTGTTTACCGCGGCTTTCAGCCCGGGCACGGATACGCTCGATTTCACGGGGATCAATGGCCCGCTCAAAGCTGCGCAGACCGGCCACCTTGAAGCCGTGTTTTCTGGCCAGGGTACTGATTTCCTCGACCTGTTTAATAGTTATGTCCCGCCCCAGCGAAAAATTCTCATACCTTTTTTCCAGGGCCAAAATCATGGTCTCGGACATGCAGGCGTAAGCCGTACGGGGCGGGAAACCGAAATTGAAGTTAAAATTAACTTCGCCTGGCACTTCCACCACCCCGCCTTCGATCACCAGCACATCGTCCCTCTGCTCGGCCACCTGACGGCTCACATTGCGCGGACGGGATACGTCACATACCACGGCACCCGGCATAAGGTCTTCCGGCCCGATCAGGGTATCCACTGCACTGGTGA
>NZ_JBNATZ010000314.1:0-2535 GCF_049701015.1 Desulfofundulus sp. | reverse complement strand
AGGCGTTTTTCGACATGGCGATCCCGGTTGGCCGGTGCCGGGTGTTGTCCTGGCAACTGATTTCACCCCTATGAATTTTTGAACGATGCGTCAGTACATTTGAGTACATTTAATTGTGGGAGATATCGTATGGAGAAAAGTTACAAGTTGTTCGGTGGTAAAAAAGTGATAGCTGCTATTCGGAGGATGGAAGATCTTCCGGAAGCCCTGCATCATCCAAATATTGAAACGATAATTCTCCTGGGTGGAGATTTAAACTATTTGTCCAGTATGATTAAAAAGGCCAGGGCTGCCGGGAAGACCTTTCTCGTGCACCTAGACCTTCTTGAAGGAATTGGTAAGGACCGTGCGGGAGTACATTTGTTGGCCCGGATGAATCTCGATGGCATAATTACTACCAAGTCAAACCTGGTAAAATGTGCTCTTGATGAAGGTATGCTGGCCATTCAAAGATTTTTCATGGTGGATTCCGAATCACTGAAGACTGCCATCAAAGTGGCCAAAAATATTACTCCCCACGCGGTTGAAATATTACCGGCCACGGTTCCTGCATATGTGGTTGAAGAGTTGAAAAACGCTCTGGGTGTCCCTGTTTTGGCCGGAGGGCTTTTAAAAAATGAAAATGATGTAAGAGAAGCTCTATCAAAGGGAATTGTAGCCATAAGTACCAGTTTAAGAAGGTTGTGGGATGTATTTACCTAAATATAAACTTTATTTGAAGAGGAGGAATATTTGATCTTTTGTAGAATAGTCTTAATATCACGAGAGCTTGATACCGGTAGGAGATTAGGAGAAACCCCTTCTCAGTCTGGCTGATTTGAGCAGCCAGAACAGGAAGGGTTTTTTTCTTACTCTAAGAGCATATAAACTGGAATTGTTGTAAGGGAATATCAGGAGCAAGGGGGATTTGGCAATGCACAAAAAATATATTCTCGCTCTGGATCAGGGTACTACCAGTTGTCGTGCTATTCTGTTTGATAAATACAACAATATAAAGGGAATAGCCCAAAAAGAGTTTAATCAGTATTACCCAAAACCCGGCTGGGTGGAACACGATGCTCAGGAAATCTGGAGCACACAGTATGGGGTCATAGCCGAACTGGTGGCTAAAACTAATATTAGCCCTGACGAGATAGCAGCTATTGGCATTACCAACCAGCGGGAAACAACTGTAGTTTGGGATAGGAATACCGGCCAACCCATCTATAACGCAATTGTTTGGCAGTGCCGCAGGACCGCCGAAATCTGTGATGAACTTAAGTCCAGGGGGTTGGATGCGGAGATACGCTACCGAACCGGGCTGGTTATTGACGCCTATTTTTCAGGTACTAAAGTCAAGTGGATTTTAGATAACGTTCCCGGTGCCAGGGAAAAGGCCGAACGCGGCGAATTGCTCTTTGGCACCATGGATACCTGGCTCATCTGGAAGCTGACTGGGGGTGGGGTGCACGTTACCGATTATTCCAATGCTTCCCGTACTTTAATGTACAACATCAGGGAGCTTTCCTGGGACGAAGAAATTCTTAAAGAACTCGAAATACCATTATCCATGTTGCCCGAGGTGAAACCCTCGAGCTATGTATACGGCGTAACGGATCCCGATCAATTTCTGGGTCACAGCATTCCCATTGCCGGGGTAGCCGGTGACCAGCAGGCCGCTTTGTTTGGACAGGCTTGCTTTGAGCCGGGTATGGCGAAGAATACCTACGGGACCGGGTGCTTCATGCTGATGAATACCGGGACGGAGCTTTTTGAATCCAAAAACGGGCTTCTGACCACTATAGCCTGGGGTCTGGACGGTAAAGTAGAATATGCCCTGGAGGGAAGCGTCTTTATTGCAGGAGCTGCCATACAGTGGCTGAGGGACGGTCTGCGTCTGATTGAATCAGCGGTAGACTCCGAATATTTTGCCGGTAAGGTGGAGGATACCGGCGGTGTTTACCTGGTGCCGGCTTTTGTAGGCCTGGGTGCCCCCTACTGGGACATGAAAGCTCGGGGGATCATTGTCGGGTTGACACGGGGTACTACCAGGGCGCATATTATCCGGGCAGCCTTGGAATCTCTGGCGTACCAGACCAGGGACGTCCTGGAGGCTATGGAGGCAGATTCCGGTATCAAACTCCAGGCTTTAAAGGTGGATGGTGGTGCGGTAGCCAACAACTTCCTTTTGCAGTTCCAGGCCGACATCCTGGGGGTAGCTGTGGAAAGGCCGGCAGTTATTGAGACAACAGCCAGGGGTGCTGCCAATCTGGCCGGGTTGGCTGTGGGATTCTGGTCCAGTACGGAAGAGCTTGCCGCTGGTTATCAACTGGACAGACGTTTCGAGCCCACCATGTCCGTGGAGAAAAGGGAAACCCTCTATCGGGGGTGGAAGCGTGCTGTGACCAGGGCTATGGATTGGGCCGGGAGCGTATAAAAAGGACGTTGGACACTCGTTCCAGGCTATGTTCTCACAACCGGATTCAAGCCTAAGCCGGAAGCAGCACAAACAGTTTTTAATGCCATGCTGTTGGAGGGAGGGATATGTCAGCAATG
>NZ_JBNATZ010000313.1:0-2548 GCF_049701015.1 Desulfofundulus sp. | reverse complement strand
TGAGATTATGTACAACAAAGTACTGGTGGCCTATGATGGTTCTCCATATTCCAAGAGGGCTCTGTCCGCAGGAATCGAGCTGGCCCGTGGCTCCGGAAGCGAACTGCACGCGGCCGCCGTAGTAAACCTGCCGGACTATGCAGGCACCGTAGCAGAAGTAGACGACATGGTAACCAGGGCACGGGAATTTTTCGAAAAGAAGATGGCAGATGCAGTTTCCAGAGCGGCCGCCAAAAACGTAAAGCTCACCACGCACCTGATCTTCGGCCACGTGGGGGAAACTCTGGTGCGTTTTGCCCGGGAGAACAATTTTGATCTAATCGTGGTGGGGACCCACGGCTGGAGCACCATCAAAAAACTGGTCATGGGTAGCGTTTCTTCTTACGTAATCCATCACGCAACATGTGATGTACTGGTGGCAAAAGGCAGGGAAGAATAGTCCAGGAATTTGCTGCTCCATGATGATGGGGCTCGCCTGAGAGGTGATTGGTTGATGCTGGAACATTTTCGTGAGCAAAAAACACTGCTCACCAATGCGGTCGGACAGCTGACCACTCTGGCTGAAGCCAGAGGAAACCGCTTTGCGGCGGACCTGCTCACCGAAAGCCTGGCCCGGGTTGCCTCAGAGACATTCACACTGGTGGTTATGGGTGAGTTTAAGCGTGGCAAGTCGACCCTGATCAACGCTCTGGTAGGGGCACGCCTTCTGCCCACCGCCATTATACCTCTTACAGCGATTCCCACCTTTATCCGGTATGGCCCGGAACCACAGGCAACAGTCGTTTTCCTGGACGGGCGGGCCGAAAAAGTAGCCGTTGGGGAAATCGTGCAGTACGTAACAGAAAAAGAAAACCCCCGCAACGTCAAGAAAGTGCGCGAAGTGGAGGTTATCTACCCCGCCCCTTTTCTAGCGGACGGAATTATCCTGGTGGATACACCGGGAGTTGGTTCAGCTTACGCCCACAATACCGAAGCAGCCTACGGCTATTTGCCGCGGGCCGACGCAGCGCTTTTTGTTATTTCAGTAGATGCACCGCTGGGCAAGGGAGAACTGGATTACCTGCGAGACGTAAGGCACCACGTACACAAGCTCATATTTGTGCTGAACAAAATTGACATTGTCAGTCCGCATGACCTGGCGGAAGCTTTGGACTTCACCCGCAGGATGCTGCAGGAACAACTTCAGACTCAGGATATATTACTGGTCCCGCTTTCAGCCCGCCTGGCCCTGGAAGGAAAGGAGCAGAATGATGCAGAACGGCTGAAAACAAGCCAGATGACGGAACTGGAGAACCTGATAAACGATCTGATCAGGCGCCAGAAGGGAGCGCTCATTATTTCAGCCACTGCCTCGCGGGCGCTGCGCATCCTGAACGAACTGGAACTGGGCCTGGAACTCTGGCGCCGCGGTATGGAAGATTCCCTGGAAGAGTTGGAGAGGAAGATTGCTGCCTTTGAAACAGAACTGGCACATCTGGAGCAGGAACGGGAAGACAGCATCTACTTGCTCTACCGGGAGGTAGATAAGCTGGCTGACCGGGTAGCGGAAGACATGGAAACTTTTGAACGACGCGTGTTTCCCCAGCTGGCCGGGCAGCTGGAGGAATTTATCGAGGATATTTACCCCGGGCATTCAGTAAAAGAAACTGCCGGGCTGGCACAGGACTACATCAAAAAGATAATCCTGGGCGTACTGGAAGAACAAAGGAAACGCGAAAAAGAAATAATGCAACAGGAATTTGCCCGGGTGGCAGGACGGTTTTTCCGCCGCATCGAAGATATAGTAGACCGTTTGATGGCTGCTTCAGCAGAAATTTTCCAGGTAGAAGTGCACAAGACGGCTTATAAAGACTATATTCTGGGCGACCGCTATTTCTACTTTCACTTTTACGAACACCCTACCTTTATTCCCGCTTTTGAAGAATTGACCGTAGCATCTCTTTTACCAAAGGCATTACTTAAAAAACACATCCTTACCAAAACCCGTGCCAGTTTGGCGGAGCTTTTGAACCGCAACTGTGGGAGGGTGCGGGCCGACCTGGTGGAGAGTTTAAAGGAAAAAGTACGCAAAGTGGCAGGTGAGCTGAGACTACGTTCGGACGCCGTTGCGTTCAGCCTTAAAAACGCATTACAAAAAGCCCTTGAGGAAAAGAAATCCAGTATCGCCGAACAAGAAAAATCCCGTGCGAAATGTAAAGAGGAAAAACGAAAGCTCTCTATTTTAAGGCAGGACCTGGAAAGACTGGTGAAGCTGGGAAATATTTAAGGGGTCGGGGGAGGAACCATCCTTCTATGAATGATAATGGAAAGCAGAAAATAAACGCGGCGACTCATAGAGCATTCAAATTTATCATCCTGCTGGGAATCGTCAGCCTCTTTTCAGACATGACCTATGAAGGTGCCCGCAGCATCACCGGTCCTTTCCTGGAAGTGCTGGGAGCTACCGGGACAATCGTGGGTTTCGTGGCCGGACTGGGAGAATTGCTGGGTTACGGCGTACGGCTGCTTTCCGGTTATCTAAGTGACCGTACGGGGAAATACTGGCCGA
>NZ_JBNATZ010000312.1:0-2591 GCF_049701015.1 Desulfofundulus sp. | reverse complement strand
GGGAACCGGCCACCACCAGCACCCGGCCGCAGGTTCCTTTATGGGCCCAGGCAGGCCGGAGAGGCAACCATTCCTGAACCATTTTTCCCGTGATCAGGTAGCGGCCGGGAGTACCATCTTCCAGCAGGAAAGAAGGGATGGAAATATCGGCCACATGCAGTTCCCCAACATGACTGCGCCCGGGCTCCTGCACCAGGCCCAGCTTGGGCAGGGCAAAGGTTACGGTGTGGGTGGCCCGCACACAGGGGCCGTGCACCTGCCCGGTATCAGCTTCCACCCCCGAAGGTATATCCACGGCCACCACCGGCTTTCCGCTGGCATTAATGGCTTCAATCACACCCGCTGCCGGCTCCCGGGCCGCACCTTTAAACCCGGTGCCAAAGATGGCATCCACCACTGCATGGGCACCTACCAGGAAAAGGCGCACCGCATTCAAGTCCTCGCCCCTGGCCACGGGATATACCGGTTGGCCCATTTTCTGCCAGATAGCTAAATTGACGGCCGCATCTCCGCTAATTTCCTCTGGTTTGGCAAGGAGTAAAACCTTGACCTCCGCCCCGGCGTTAAACAGGTGACGGGCCACCACCAGTCCGTCCCCCCCGTTATTTCCCTTACCCGCGAAGACAGCCACCCGCTTACCCGCCACTTCACCCAGCACTTGCTGGACGACCCGTACTACCGCCAGGCCGGCATTTTCCATCAAGACCAGCCCCGGTATACCGTAATCTTCCATGGCAGCGCGGTCCAGCTCTCGCATCTGCCCTCCGGTAACCACCCGCATGGGAGAACACCTCGCTCATCAGTTAATCACCAAGGGCCACCACAAAGGCGACGGCGTACGACCCGTCATGGGAGAGGGTGATAAGGAACTTTTGAATTCCCCGCTCCCTGGCAAGCAGGGCGACCCGGCCGTACAACTCCACCCGGGGTTCGCCCCTCTTTCCGGAAATTACTTCCACGTCCCGCCAGGTGGAGCCGGCAGCCAGGCCGGTCCCCAGAGCCTTCAGTACCGCTTCTTTGGCGGCAAAACGTACCGCATAACAGGGATAGGGGTCCCGGCGGGCCTCACAGTACCGGCGCTCCCGTTCGGTAAAAACCCTGGTTGTAAAACGCTCACCAAATTTTCGGGCTGCTTGTCTGATCCTTCCGACGGAAACAAGGTCCGAACCAACGCCACAAACGCCAGCTCGCGTATCGCGTTCCATCATTTCCTCCCGCCCGGTCAGGGTTTCACTGAAAACCCTTTACCAGGTAATACCTGCCCTGGTTTTTTTAATAGTTCTCCATGAAGTTAGAAAACCCTCCCTCAAAACCCTTCGCCGCTGTTGCTGAAGGTCCCACGCAACTTAAAGTTCACCCATTCGGGGAAGGGGATCCCGGAGCGGGCAAAAAACTCACTCTCTGCCGCCCGCTGGTCATCCTTTTCTTTGAGAAATTCCCGCACCGCCCTCCGTGTGAGGGCGAACAACTCCTCATCCACCAGCCCCTGCTCCATCAGCAAAACACGCAGAGCAAGATTCTCCTCTTCCAGAACCTTTACGCGGCTAAAAAGCTCAATAAACATCAGACGAGTAACATCCTCATCCAGGGGGCGCTCTACGTCACCCAACAGGTTCCAGATCTTCTGGTCGCTCAACATATCCCAAACTGCCTGCATTAAAATCACCATCCATGCCAGGTTTACGCTCCAAAACAACTTCCTGCCAGTAATCTTCAACATATTTTTCACCAAAAGACAACTATTTATACCGGTCCCTGGCTAAAAAAAGAACCCTGAAAAAAAGTAAACGGCACGAGCATATGCCATGCCGTTTACTGTAATTTGTCCCCTCACTCCGCTCAGAAACCCAGGATCTTGCGCAGCTTCTTTGCCTGGGCCCGGCTCACCGGGACCTCGCTGTTTTCCCTGTCATCAACCACCAGGTTGTAAGTCCCGTTAAAGAAAGGCACTATTTCCTTTACCTTGTGGAGGTTTACTATATAGCACCGGTGGGTGCGGAAAAACATGTTGGGGTTCAAACGGGCCTCCAGTTCTTTTAAAGTGAAACGGGTAAAAAACTTATCGGCATAAGTCTTAATGTAAATATAATCCTGTTCCGTAAATGCATACACAATGTCCGATTCGGCGACCAGGACCGTCTTGCCCTGTTTTTCCGCGGGGATGCGGTCGATCTTAAACTGCCCGGCACCATTGCCCCCCCGGAAAGCAGGGGCAGCAACTTCCCCCTCCGCCGCCGCCGCAGTTTCGGCCGGATTCAATTCCTGGTATTTCTTCAACACCTTGTCTACAGCCTTTTTTAAGCGGCCCTGGTCTACAGGTTTCAAAAGGTAATCCACCGCATTGACCTCGAAGGCCCGAACTGCATATTCATCGTAAGCGGTCACAAAAATCACCTGCGGTTGCCTGGGCAGTTCCTGGATAACCGCCCCCAGTTCGAGACCGCTCATCCCCGGCATTGAGATGTCCAGGAAAAGAACCTGGTAATCCAGGGCCTTGATCAGAGCCATAGCCTCCTGGGCATTGGTGGCCTCACCCACAATTTCAATATTATCAAAGCTGCTCAAGGCGTAACGCAATTCCTGCCGGGCCG
>NZ_JBNATZ010000311.1:0-2625 GCF_049701015.1 Desulfofundulus sp. | reverse complement strand
TCAGTTCATGCTTTATCCCCTGAACGGTCGTCCTGCGGGGGTCGTCGCTCAAAAGGTACACAACGTATTCTTTGCCGTCTTTTCGGAGCAACCCGTCCAGCCGGTACGACTTGTTCACCGTGGTGCTCTGTTTCACCTCCCTGGGGGATAGATACTCCCAGTTGGGAAGCCCCAGGCATATCTCCGCCACCCTGGCTTTGTGCCTGCACTGGTCTTTGTCCCTGAGCCTCGGGGGCGAGTGGTCATAACCCGCCTCTTTTATACCGAGCTTCGTCGCTTCAATGTACCTGCTGTACCTGCTCTCAGTCCTCACATACCCGCGCTCCTCCAGGCACTTCAAACGGTGGTAGTGATACTGCTCCGTACCGCCGTAAATCCTCTTCACCTGCCCCAGCGTCAGAACACTGCACTTCGCCAGGTACCTCAACAGCTCCATATCCCTCTGGGTCAACTGCTTCGCTGGCGGCATTTCATCACCCCCTGCTGGAAATAGTGGGCCTCCATATCCCCTGCCAGCAACAAGTACCCTTACTGCCCGAATTTGTACGGTATCACTGTCCAGGGTACCCCTTTTTAAACTTTTGTCCTGCCTTCCCGTCCTCGGCCATTTTGTCTATATACCGGCCCGGGCGTTCTGGATGCGCCCTCGGGCCAGCATTTTCAAGGCAAAGGTCCGTATTCGTATATGTACAAATACGGCCCTTTTTTCCTGTAAATTTCGTTTGTATCTAAAAAAGGCTTTTTTTTATATCATCCCTGGTTTTTTCCTTCTATTATAATGTGTTTCAGCAATTTGTACACGAACACGTGTTCCTCAAAGGGCTGGTTAACTATATAAATTTCCGTCCTCGGGTTCTCCGGGTCCACGCCCCCGATTACCATAAATGACAGTCTCTGGCAGCTGTCGTCGTCTATAACCCTGGCAAACCTGATGGCGTCTATGATGAACTTGTAGTACCTGTTGTCGACGTCCCAGTTGACTTTAGCGGGGACGTAGATGGCTATGACGCAGAACGCCCTCTCGAAATGCACGTCGATGGGAAGCAGCGCTCTGGTGATCTTCCCTATCCACGACCTGCGCATCACGCTGGTCGCGTGGCGCGCGCGGGGAAGGTACCCGTCGACGACAATCTTCAGGACCCCTTTCAAATCACCTTCCTGGATTATTTGGGCTGTCGCTCCATTCTGTTCACCTGGCAGCTCTTCAATCTGTTCTTCTGCTGGTCCCGCGCCTTCAAGTGCTTCCTCCAGGTTATAAAACGCCCTGGCCAGCAGGTTCATTGCCGTCCTGATATGCTCTGAGGAGTTCGTTGTCGGCATCAATTCTCACCTCACCGTCGAAGTAGCTCACCCTGCTCCTTTTAGCACCCGCCTTTTCGATCACCCCCTGGATACCTGCCAGCGGGCCGACGGTTATAACCACCCTGTCGCCTTTCTTGAAAGTCCGTTTCGGTACGGTTTGTTTCCGTACTGCAGTGGGTGTGTCCATCTGCACCAGCTTTTTCATTTCCTCCTCGGACACCATGCCGATGGTCCTGCACCTTATTGTAGTGCGCGGCAGGTAAAGGTCAGGCCATGTATCCGCCTGGACGAAAACGTACCCGGGAAAGGCAGGTTTGCCGTCCTTTTCAGGAATGACTATCTCCCCTATCTTCCCTGCCAGGCCGTTTAATTTGCGCTTTTCGAGGTGCTTCTTGACACGCTCCTCGTGCGTTGTTGTTACCTGCACCGCATACCATTGCATTTTTACTCATCTCCTCCAGCCTCAATCTGTTTTGCTTCAAAAAATGAAAACCACGGCTCTTAGGGCCGTGGGTGTCAAGATTTCTTTCTGATCTTCTTTTCCAAGTAAGCCTGGACCCACCGGGGGTCCATACCCGCCAGCTCGAATATGCCGCGCTCGTAGCCGTCCTCCAGTGCCGCTTTCCGGATGAACTTCCGGGCGTCGGCTTTGATGTAACCAGCAGAATGGTCATGAGGGCCGAACCTGACCGGCCTTATTACATCCTTAACGGCCTGGATTATAATGGCTTGCGCCAGCCGGATATATGCAGGTCCAAACATGCGTACACCGTCCTTAAACATCGAGAAGCCTGTCCTTCGCCCGCACCAGGCGCGGGTCTACATCAGGTAGCCCAACGTTGCTCTGTTCGTTTGCTGCCGGTCGCTCGGCAATAACCATATTATCAAGCTTATTTTTTATTTCGTTGATAGTACTCTTAATTTCGTCCATCTCGCGGTTCATGCCGTCTATTTTATCGCGGATATCACTAATCTGGCGGTAAAGGTCCAGCGCAACCCTGATGACTGATTGCCTGTCCTTCTCCTGCCATATCCAGTGGTCTTCCGGCAGGCGAAGGCTTATTACTCTGGTTTTCAAGACTACCACCTCCGGGGGTGTTTACACCGGGGAAGCCGCGCTCGGCAAGGGTTTGAACCCCTTAATAATGCTCCGGTGTATACAGCAGTGTATACACCGAAAATCCCGCTACCGGTAAAGCTTCCAGCACAATTTTAAGGTGCAGGTGTATACACCTGCCGGGCCACCTGGCCTGAAAGTGTATACACCCACATCTATTTTTACGCCTTCAGGCCTTATTTTTCAAGGGCTGGCCGCTGTATACA
>NZ_JBNATZ010000310.1:0-2627 GCF_049701015.1 Desulfofundulus sp. | reverse complement strand
TCGATGGGTCTGAGCTACCGGAAGATAGCGTCGCTGGTGGGGTGTTCGGAGTCCACAGTGAGGAAGTATGCAAAGACCTACCGGGCATTCCCGGACGAGAGCCTGCGCGTGCCGGAGCTGAGTTTTGAGCACCACTGGGCGGCGGCGAACAGCTCCGATCCGGGGAAGTGGATAGCCCGTGCGGCTGACGAGCATTTGAGCACCCGGCAGTTGAGGAAGGAAATTTTGAAAGAGGAGGCCAGTCATGAAATCAAAGCAGCTGCAGGTACCGAAGAAGAAAAAGAGCTTCGTGAGGCAGAAAAGGTTGCCGCAAAAGCCGAAGAAATTATCGCAAGAGGAGGGCCGGGGGCCGTACTGCTAGGAAGAAGCTTATGGAACTGCTTGGCATCTGATGTTACTACCTTTTTCTTTGTGTGATTGCCAGTAAGAAAGATTGTTCTGCAGTTTTTCGATTCTGCTTAAAATACCCTTGCGGTGGATGGAGTTTTTCGTCCGTTCCAATTTCTCTTTAGCTTTTTCGATTTTCGCCTCCAGGTCGTGAATGTACATGCCGATGAGCTCTTTCTGGGAGTGGATGGTGTCTTCCGCTTCGGCACAGGCCCACTGGCACCACCGGGCGTTGCGGATGAATTTTTCTTCAAGGGAGGAAATGATTTCGTTCCGTTTGACGCCCCGGCGGATGGCCTGGTAGGCGGTGCGCTTGACAGCCTGAAAGATGCGCATGAAATTAATCAGGGTTGCTGCTAGGAGTCTGTTGCTAAATAGTCTCTTATTTCTGCTGAAAAGCCACGTGCAAAAATTCTAGTTAACAGTTAATGGTAATCTGTTATAGAAACAGGCTTAAAACATGTTTGAATCAGCTAATAACCATTTGTTTTACGTGTATTTTACCTTATTTTTCCTGCATTTGGGTAGAACTACCCTCTATCCACTTGCCAGGACCGGTGTAGTGCCATTTATTGCTATATCGTTGTGGGGAACAGCAGCAGTTACTTTTTGATTAAGCAACTTCCAGTAACGTTTAAAGTTAACCACAGTGGCAACTAAAAGCGCCTGCAGGGTTACTTTGGCCAGACCAACATAACGAGCTTTTCGTAGGCCATGCATCACCATTTCCGCCTGCTTTCTCTCGATCTTGCAGCGTTCGGGATATTTACCGGCAAACTCCTCAGTTTTTTGAAAGACCCGGCCCTCCTGGAGGTAGCGTTCGTAGGTATTTACCGTGACTGTCCGTCTACCCTTTTTGTTTCTGGTACACTGGTTTAATAAAGGGCAGTTTTGGCACTGTTCCGGGGAAAAGAGAAATACTTTGAGCCGGCCCGTTTTTTTGTCATAGATTTTTTCAGGTGCGATTTGACCGGCTGGACAGCGGCAGATCTGTCTGTCCAGGTCAATTTCAAAAGCCGATTTAGGGAAACAGCCATCTTTCCCGATTCCTTCGGGGACAGGGCTGATCACTTTAATCTGGCGGGTGGCCATTTCTTCCCTGACCCTGCCCGTGCCATAAGCAGTGTCAAAGATCGCTTCCTCTGGCCGGCGCTCTTCGGGTTGCTGGTCGACAAGTGCAAAAGTTGCCTCTGAATCGTGGATGTTCCCGGGGGTTACGGTAACGGCGGTGATAAATTCACTTTCTTTATCCATGGCGGTATGGCTCTTGTAGCCGTCAAAGAGCCGGGAGTGAGACTTTCTTCCGTGGCGCATTTCGGGATCGGTGGTGGAAATGACCCGGTCTTTGGCCACCCCCCGTTTTATGGTTACCGAGTCGTCTTCCTTTTGTTCTATATCCTGGGTGGCTACCGTCAATAGGAGGTCTTTTAATTCCCTTTCTTTACAGGATAATTCCATCCCCTCCGTTGCGCTAATAATCGTTAAGGCATCCTGGTAAAGCTGGTTTAACAGCCTTTCCCGTTCGGCGGGGTCTTCCCAGTTGATTTTGGGTTTGCCCTTGCCCTGATAATTAAGATTCAGCCTCAATTCCGGGAAATCAGGGCGTTTTATCAGGGCGCTCAAAAGTTTTCTTATGGCCAGCCGGATTAAAGTGTAGGTGTCCTGGACCGCTCCGGCACCCAGGACGTAGGTGGAGTCCATGATCTGTTGGACACATTTAGCGGGAAGCAGCCCTTTGGCTTCCGCTGCCTTCAGGATTTTTTCAAAAATGGTGCGTTCTTTCTTGTTCAGCAATAACCTGGCCCGGAACCTGCTCAGGTCGGTATGGTCAAATCCTGCTTCCCCCAGGGAAAGGTTTAGTGCTACTTTCCAGCGCAGGTCGTATAAAGCGCGTTGTTCCGCTTCCCGGTCTGATACCCGGTCGTGAAACTGCAGCAGGATCACCTTGACCAGGCGGCTGGGTGGGATGGAGGGCCGTCCACAAGAGGCGTAACAATCGGCAAACAGCTCATCCTGGAAGATATCGTCAGCCTGGGAGAGGCCGTAGTAGAAACTATCTTCGGGAACAAGGGGTTTTTGCTCCCACGTTTGCAGAATGTTGATGTCCGTAAAAGTTAATTGTTGTTTTTTGCGCCCCAGCATTTTAAATTACCACCCTATAGCTAAGAATACCTCGAATATTCGACGTATTGCTGGTCAATTCCTCTTGAATGGTAAATCTTTTTTCCTGTTTCCCTTAG
>NZ_JBNATZ010000309.1:0-2652 GCF_049701015.1 Desulfofundulus sp. | reverse complement strand
CTCCGCAAAATTTTGCACGTCCTCACCAACTTCACGCTGGTTGACAATGCTCTTCCCATGCTTGTGCAGGTACTCAATAGGATCCTCGAGAGTAATAATATGACGGTCGATTTGCTGATTTATCCAGTCGACCATGGCGGCGAGAGTGGTGGATTTGCCGGAACCTGTTGGACCGGTAACGAGAATCAAGCCCCGGGGCAGGAGTGCCAGCCTGCGCACTATCTCCATCAAACCCGGCTGGTGGTTGAACAGCTCCTCCATGGTGGGAATACTCTTCGCCAGCACCCGGGCTGCCAGCGCCGCCGCACCCCGCTGGCGGTAGACATTGAGACGAAAACGGGAAACACCCGGCAGCGAATAAGCAAGGTCCGCAGCCCCTTTATCTTCATAACGCCGGCGGTGCCTTTCGCTTTTCAGCAATTCATCAGCCAGGCTACCGGTTAACTCCGGAGTCAAGGGTCTGGACCAATCCGGGTGAGCTGTCAAAAACTCCTGCACTTTTTTTACCACCTGCGGTTCTACGTCCGGCAACCCGGAAACCAGTTCGGGCAACTTCCTCAACCGTCCGTGGAGACGGATTACCGGCGGCACCCCAACGGTAATGTGCAGGTCCGACGCTCCTGCATCCACCACCAGACGCAAGAGGGTTTCAATTCCACCAGCCAAAATAAAGACCACCCCCAAAGACCGAGCTGCTGTAACCGTTTTTTCAAGGCACGCCGGCCGGAGCCTGCAGCGAACCGGACGAAAGCTGTTTCACCCCGGTCCCTGAAACGGTCTGCCTATCCTCTTGAGGTAAAATCAAAGGCTGGAAGGCATCTGGCCGCCCAGGAGGGGGTGCTCCCTGCACGGGCTGGTACCACTCCGGCATATTCAGCGAGTACAGTACCAGTATCGTCTCTGCGGTAACAGTACCAGGGGGTCCCTTCTCCTCTTCCTCCGAGGATATTTTCAAAAACCGGATCTCACCTGGATTAGCCAGCTTTTCGTAATCTTTAAGGGCAGCGAGCACAGCTGGAAACTGTCCCTGCAACTTAACTCTAACCGGCACAGCCTGCAGGTGACCATGGTAATATTTCTCCACCAGTTCTCCCGGCTCCACACTGGACAGATTGGCCCCGTGGTTCTTCGCCGCTCTCTCCAGGTCTGCTATCGTAATACCAGTCCCAACGTTCCTGGACATCGCCGCCTTAACCGTCTTCCACTGCATCCGGTCAAGTTCCAGACGTTCCTTTTCCCGGGGTAATTTTGCCGCTTCGACCCGGCTCACGTACAGTTCCTGCCGCTTTGCGTCCAGCTCCCTCCTGGCATCGGCCAGTCCCTGAAATTCGGCAGACAGGATAAAGTAGAACAAGGAAACGGTGATCAAAGCACCGGTTAGTTTTAACATCCGCTGTCCCCGGGGATTTCGCTGTATCCACCAGCTCTGGAAGGATTCTCTTAACCTCATCTCCCTCCTCCGACCTTCAGCCACGCTTCTATGGCAAATTTGTACGCACCCGTTTTTTCATCCAGCTCTATTTTAATCACCCTCACCACAGTAAAATATGGGAGCCCTGCAAGCCTGTCCCTGTATGCTCCAACTGATGAGGCTGAAAGGCAATAACCTTCAACATAAATTTTTTCAGGAGCCGGGGGAATTTTTCCCCCAGGATTTTTCCCGGAACCGGCCACCGCCTGCTGATCCGGGAGACCCATATCCACCCCGGTCAACCAGGCATCGGCAGGCAGAGCATAGCTCAGGCGTTCTAAAATCACCGACCGCAAGGGAACTGCTGAAGTAAAAGTACGCACCACATTCAGCCACTCCTCCAGCCGGCGGCTCTCTGACCGCGTGCGTTGCACCTCTTGAACAACGGGTTTCAAGCGCGTTAACTCCCTGTCTAGCGCGCGCTCGGAAAATCGCGCGTAAAGCATTAAAACCGGTGGCACGGTAAGGAGGAACAGGCCGGCAACTGCCGCCGCAAGCCAGAGGCGACCCCCGGTTGGCAGATGTAACTCGAAACGTTTCACCCGCAGGCCAGGCGGCAACATATCCACCCGCGGTTCATATGTATAATAAAGGGCGAGTCCCAGAGCAGTTGCGTATTCCGATCCCCAGGGCAGACCTGATCCCCCAACCTGCCCGGGTGGTTCACCGGCTGCTGCTACCGCTTCCATTTTCAGACCCGGTACTGCTCCGGAACCGGCGGTAAGAACCCGCGTGATCCGGGTATCATATTGCGATTGATAAAAATTCAAGGTCCGGCGGACTTCCAGATCAACAGCTTCACCAAAAGGTATTTCGCGGACAAACTGCAGGTAATCACTTCCAGCCACTATGCGCGCTCCGGAGGGAATCGTTTCAATTACAGCCAGTGCCCCTTCCGCCGGACGCAATTCCGAGTGCAGTGCAACCCGCCAGAGTGCGCAAGCTCTTAAATCGACAGCGGACAATTTAATTCTTTTAACCAGGGCAGAGAGTTTCTCCCGCAGCATCTCTTCCGACACGGCGGCCGCCAGAATATTCAATTGACCTTCCTGCCTGCCGGTAACCGCATGCCTGATTATATATTGTTTTGATTCACCTTGCTCAGAAAGAAGAGCATCCAGCTCCCAGCGTACCGCGCCGGCCACTTCCTGAGGAGGAAGGTCAATTGAATATTCTGGCGG
>NZ_JBNATZ010000308.1:0-2654 GCF_049701015.1 Desulfofundulus sp. | reverse complement strand
GACAGTGTCCAGAAGCGGGTCGAACACCGGCTCACCTTTCCTGATGGTTATCAGGTGCTGGTGCCCGACATATCCGGCCAGGAGGAGTTCCCTGTCTTCATAATGGAGAGTCGGACCACCTTTTAAACAACAGGTACCACACCGTATACAGGAGTCTCTATTAATTTTCCCGCACCCTCTTTCTAAAAAGCTCATTTTCCTTTTTATTTCGCTCCTTGACGGAGAAATCCTTGAACAACATTGAAAACAGATTTTACCCAGGCCTGTTCCCAATGGCCCTTTATCCCCGCCCGGGGGCAGATATTGTCGGCTGACGGATTCTTCTACCAGCACCCGGTGCATATAATGTATTACTAAACACTAGAAATGTACAATCCGCTTGTGGCTAATCCAAGGGCCAAAGGAGTGATAATATGGATTTCCTGGAGCGGCTGGAGAAACATCGTTCCCTGGAAAACGAGTTGGCCTGGGAAGGCACCTTTCAGGAGTATCTGCAAATCGTGAAGGAACGTCCCTGGGTATGTCAGCTTGCCCACGCCCGGATTTACAACATGATCAAGGATGCCGGGGTAGAAGAAATAGATGGTGTTAAGCGCTACAAATTTTTCTCCAGTGAACTCTTCGGTCTTGATAAAACCCTTGAAAAGCTGGTGGAAGAATACTTCCACCCGGCTGCCCGGCGGCTGGACGTGCGCAAGCGCATCCTCCTGCTCATGGGGCCGGTGAGCGGTGGCAAATCCACCCTGGTGGCCATGTTGAAAAGGGGCCTGGAACGGTACAGCCGAACCGACCGGGGGGCCCTTTACGGCATCAAGGGCTGCCCCATGCATGAAGAACCCCTGCATCTAATCCCCAGGGAACTGAGGCCGGAATTTGAGAAAGAATACGGCGTTTACGTCGAAGGCGAACTCTGCCCCTACTGCCGCATGATGCTGGAAACGGAATATGGCGGAAGAATTGAAAACGTCCGGGTGGAAAGGGTTTTCCTGTCTGAAGAAAACCGGGTGGGCATAGGAACCTTCACCCCTTCCGACCCCAAGTCCCAGGACATTGCCGATCTCACCGGCAGCGTGGATTTCTCCACCATTGCGGAGTACGGTTCGGAGTCTGACCCCCGGGCATACCGGTTTGACGGCGAACTGAACATAGCAAACCGGGGGATCATGGAGTTCCAGGAGATGTTAAAATGTGACGAAAAATTCCTGTGGAACCTCCTGAGCCTTTCCCAGGAAGGCAACTTCAAAGCCGGTCGTTTTGCCCTGATATACGCCGACGAGTAAGCAGTTACTTCATAAGACCAAAAGCGCACTCAGCCCCGTAAGCCTTCTTACATGTTGGTTGCGGGCTTTTTTCGTTTTCAGCCGGCTGCTGTTTTACAGCGAGGCATTCGGCAAGTACCGCGTATAACCTTATTTCGTCATCCGAAGAAGGCTGTTCCGCGGGTGGGTAAATGTTTATGGTACCAAACCTGCTCTTTATAATTTTAACAGGGATCATAGAACCACCCCAGCACTTTTCCAGGGTTTGTTCAAAAAAGATAGCACCGCCAAGCCGGAGAACTGTATATAAAAGTTATGCAGACCAATTTGTCCATGTTGCCCAAAAAAATTCAGGAGGTAATCACTACCTCCTGAACTTGTCCAGTTTGTTTCAACCCACGCTCCCGCACGGGGAGCGACCATCATGCAATTTTACAAACTCCTCAAAGCATTTTTGTTTCAACCCACGCTCCCGCACGGGGAGCGACTGCATACGTTCCAGTCCCTTATTTTCCAGAATTCCAGAGGCTATTTTCGCGAGCCGTCTCAGTCCACGCTCCCGCACAGGGAGTAACAGATTGCAAGCTATACCTCAAATCGAGAGATACAAAGATTTGCGACACTCTAAGTTTCTCGTGTCCACTCATGGTTCACACTTTACAGAATCATTGTTCCTTCAGGGTCAAAAACGCTTTTAGCACCTACATGCTCAACCCTCCTCTTCCAGTTGCTACCAAGAAAGTAGTAACGCAAACTCTCTTTTTCCTTATCGATTATGGCTTCAAGTTTGTGTTTCAATTCAGCAAACTGTGCAGGGTCTAACAAACATGCAAACACAGAGTTCTGAACCCGCTGACCGTAATTGACACATTGTTTCGCCACAAGGCGCAGCCTTTTTTTGCCTGCTTCAGTTGTAGTATTTACATCATAAGTTATCAACACCATCATAACTTTAATCTGGCTTCCAAGGAAGACTCATCGGCTACACTACCCCAGTCCGGAAGGCCGCAGTGATGTCCGGCTATAATATAAGCCAATATTCTACCCACCGGGCCATATCGTTTTTCCGATTCCACTGCACCAGGAGTAGAATGGTCAACCTTAATATTCCGACCTTCAAGACGCATTTGAAACTCGGGAGAATATTTTCCTATATCGTGGATAAGTCCGGCTATATAAGCGATCTTATCCGCCCCGAATGTTCTGGCGAATGTACTCGCGAGAACTGCTGTCTGTTGCAAATGGTCTTTTAATAATTGCCACTGTTCTTTCTTTTTCCCTTTGTGAGAATGGGCATAATACTTGACATGAAGGTAATTCATCTGTTTTATTTACACCCCTAATCCTGAGTAAGGAGGATCACCCAGTGCTATGCCGCTACCCCGGGGGTTGAGT
>NZ_JBNATZ010000307.1:0-2693 GCF_049701015.1 Desulfofundulus sp. | reverse complement strand
CAGGAGGTGTTTGGCAATGACCAGCCGCTGGATCTGGTTGGTACCCTCATAGATCTGTGTAATTTTAGCATCGCGCATGTAGCGCTCCACCGGGTACTCCTTGCAGTAGCCGTAACCGCCCAGGATCTGCACCGCATTGGTGGTGACGAACATGGCCGTGTCCGTGGCATACATCTTGGCCATGGAAGCTTCCCTGGAGTGGGGCAGCCCCTTGTCCTTCAGCCGGGCGGCCCGGTAGACCAGCAGGCGGGCGGCATCGATCTGGGTGGCCATGTCGGCCAGCATGAACTGGATGGCCTGGAACTCGGCAATGGGCCGGCCGAACTGCACCCGCTGCCTGGCATACTCCAGGGCCACGTCAAAAGCCGCCTGAGCGATACCCAGACCCTGGGCGCCGATACCGATACGGCCGCCGTCCAGGAGGGCCATGGCCACCTTGAACCCTTCACCCTCCACACCCAGCACGTTCTCCCTCGGCACCCTGGCATTGTCAAAGATCAGTTCCGCAGTCCGGGAACCGTTGAGACCCATCTTTTCTTCCACTTTGCCGATGCTAAAGCCCGGCGTGTCTTTCTCAATTAAAAGACAGGTGATCCCCTTGTGCCCCTTCCCCGGGCTGGTCCGTACGAAGGTGACGTAAAGGTCGGCTTCACCACCGCTGGTAATAAAGATCTTGCTGCCGTTGACAATGTAATAGTCACCTTCCAGCCGGGCGCTGGTCGACAGGTTGGAGGGGTCCGACCCGGCATTGGACTCCGTCAGGGCGAAGGCTCCCAGCCACTCGCCAGTGGCCAGTTTGGTCAGGTATTTCTTCTTCTGCTCTTCCGTACCGTGGTAGAGAAGGGAGAAACACCCCAGTGAGGTGTGCACCGCCAGGATGACGCCCGTAGAGGCACAGGCCCGCGAAATTTCTTCAATGGCCATGATGTAGGATAAAAAGTCACACCCGGCACCGCCGTATTCTTCCGGGATGGGTATGCCCATGAAACCCAGCTCGGCCAGCTTTTTCAGGTTCTCCCGGGGGAACCGGTGTTCCCTGTCAATCTCCGCCGCCCGCGGGGCGAATTCGTTCTGGGCCAGCTTGCGTACGGTATCGCGTATCATCAGCTGTTCTTCGGTAAGTTCAAAGTCCAGGGACATGACGGCTTCAGCTCCTTTGACCGTAGTATTGTCATGTTCAGTTAAGCACTCACCACAATATGACTCTGCTCCCGGTGTCCAGGCTTAATTGAAGGTTTTGCAGTGGGTGCCGGGTCTCCGCTCACTCGCGTGCTCCGCGTAAGAGGTGCACCACGGTTCGCTCCGGGCACCGCGGGTACCCGCCAGGATTGCCCCCTAGCCGTCCACCCGCACCAGGACGGCATCGCCCTGGGCAGCACCGCTGCAGATGGCTGCAATACCCAGACCTCCACCGCGCCGGCGGAGTTCGTAGATGAGCGTCATCAGGATACGGGCACCGCTGGCACCGATGGGGTGACCAAAGGCCACCGCACCGCCGTTCACGTTTATTTTATCTTTCGGTAAATTGGCAATCTTGGCGCTGACCAGAACCACCGCCGCGAAAGCTTCGTTCACTTCGAAGAGGTCAATGGCGTCCACGGTCAGCCCTTTTTTGGCCAGCAGCTTGTTGATGGACAGCCCCGGTACGGTGGCAATGTATTTGGCGTCCTGGGAAACCGAGGCGTGTCCCAGGATGGTGGCCAGGGGTTTTATACCCAGCTCATTGGCTTTGGCCCGGGACATCAGTACCAGGGCTCCCGCACCGTCATTGACACCCGGCGCATTGCCCGCCGTAACCGTGTTGTTGGGGTCGAAAACCGGCGGCAGGCGCCGCAACGCCTCCAGACTGGTGTCGCGGCGGGGTGCCTCGTCCGTGTCCACCATTTTCGGGTCCCCTTTTTTCTGAGGAACGGCCACGGGCACAATTTCGTCCTTCAGCCGGCCGCCGTCCATGGCCGCAATGGCCAGCTGGTGGCTGCGCAGTGCCCACTCGTCCTGTTCTTCCCGGGAGACGCCGTATTCCACGGCCACTTCACCACCATGGATGGCCATGTGCCGGTTGTAAAAAGCACACCACAGACCGTCGTGAACCATCAGGTCCACGAACCTGGTGTCACCCATGCGCAGGCCCCACCGGGCGTGCACAAAATACGGTGCGTTGCTCATGCTTTCCATGCCCCCGGCCACGATGATGTCGGCGTCGCCCGCCCGGATGATCTGGTCGCCCAGGGTTACTGCCCGCAGGCCGGAGGCGCAAACCTTGTTTATGGTCTCCGAGGGGACATCCCAGGGTAACCCCGCCAGCCGGGTGGCCTGGCGCGAGGGAATCTGGCCGCAGCCGCCCTGCAGAACCTGCCCCATGATCACGTTTTCCACCTGGTCCCCGCTGATACCCGCACGCCGGACGGCCTCTTTGATCACCATACCCCCCAGCTGAACGGCACTAAGGGGGGCCAGAGCCCCGCCCAGCTTTCCGAAAGGCGTCCTGGCTGCACTGACAATGACGGTTTCGCGCACTAAAAACTTCTCCTTTCACTTCAGCATTTTTGGCCGGGTCTCCCTGAAAAGGTTCATCAGGAAAGCGCCTGCACGAGCCGGGAAGAAGATTCCTGTTGTCTGGTAGAGCAAAAGACATACCAGCAACAATACCTGAATTGTCTAGCAAATAAAAAACTTTATGCTATTCGATTTTT
>NZ_JBNATZ010000306.1:0-2701 GCF_049701015.1 Desulfofundulus sp. | reverse complement strand
CAGATAGTTGGCAATCACAATGCGCTGTACCTCGCTGGTACCTTCATAAATTTCCCGCCCCATATATCGACCGGCCAATTTCAAAATCAAAAAATTATGCAAATCCCATGCCATTTTTTAAACATTAGAATAAATGGGGTCTCTCTAAGAACTAATGTTTCATTCTGGAACCAGACCGGTTACCTAACGAAACATTACTTCATCCAGTGTTTTTATCTTACGCCACAATGTTGTCCGGCTTATACCTGTTAATTCTGATATTTCTTTAATGCTGGCACCGGTAGAAAGTAAGTAATCTATAACCTGCCGCTCCATATCTTCCAGCCTGCCAATTTTTAGCGTAATAGTTTCTCTATCACCACTGGGTAGTACATATGATTTTCTAATTTTTTCGTTTATTAATCTGGTTATTAATTCTTCACAGCTCTGGCCATCTTCAATCAAAAGGACATATTTTTGAATAACATTCTGCAGCTCCCTTACATTACCGGGCCAGTCATATTCCATAAGTTTTTGCAATGCAATTCTGGATAGAGGTGGAACTTCTTTCCTGACCTCGCAACTGAATTCTTTTATAAAATGATTGGCCAGCAGTTCAATATCTTCTTTCCTTGCCCTCAACGGGGGGATGTCCAGGTTGAGCACCTCAAGGCGGTGGTAGAGATCACTCCGGAACTTCCCTTCTTTCACCGCCAGGAATAATTCATAATTGGTAGCTGCGATTATTCTTACATCCACCGGAATGACCCTGTCACTGCCAAGCCTCATAATCTCCCGCTCCTGCAAAACGCGCAAAAGCCGGGCCTGAACAGGTAATGTCATTTCACCGATTTCATCCAGAAAAATGGTTCCGCCGTGAGCCATTTCAAATAGCCCGATTTTACCGCCTTTTTTGGCTCCAGTAAAAGCCCCTTCTTCATAACCGAACAATTCACTCTCCAGCAGGTTCTCCGGTAAGGCAGCACAATTTATGGCTACGAAAGGGGCTTTACGCCTGTCGCTTTCATTATGAATACTTTGAGCAAAAAGTTCCTTCCCGGTTCCACTCTCACCACATATTAACACCGTGGCATTAGAGGATGCGAATTTTTTTGCCCTGTCAATAGTATCCCGTAAAGCAATGCTGCTCCCGATGATATCATTAAAAGTATGTTTGGCCACCAGGCCTTTTTTAAACAGCTGGCGCCGGAGATTTTGTTCCAGTATCTGGATTCTATCTGCACTCTGGAACATTATCAACAGGTCTTTTTTCCCTTCACTAATATTCACGCTAATACTCTTAACCCAGAACTGCTTCCGCCCAATTTCCTTAAAATATTCTTTTTGGTCGGAATTATTGATCAACGACATTAGAGCGGGATAATCGTGCAATTCACCTACCTGACGCCCTACGACTCTGGCAGCATCTGTTTCCAGCAACTTTTCCGCTGAAGGATTCATAAATGAAACACGCTTATTTTCATCTAAAATTATAATTCCATCATTCGTTAACTCAAGGACAGAACGAAATCTGCTGGAACGCTCTTGATCCCGGCGAATACCATGTACTATCTCCAGGGAACGCATTATGGCACTATGAATTGCATCATAACCAGACTGAACAAGGACAGCATTAATTCCCGATTTCCTGGCCATTTCATAAACGCAGAGACCAGTGCTCACAACAACGTCGATATCGGATTTCAATATCTTAGCTATCTGATCATTCATTTCGTAAATATCGCTATATGGATAACACTCTACATTTATCTCTAATATTTTGATGATATTTTCAAAGTCCGGACTGAAATCCTGTGGTCTATAACCAAGAAAGGCTATCTTCCGCCCCAAACCCTTTGCAGTGTATAAAGCCTGGAGGATATCAAAGGGAGTAATCTCAATTAAAACCACTGGCAGAGAAACTACTTTTTTAATTTTCTTCCCCGTTGCGCCCCTGCTGATGATAATATCGACTCCATCCCGCTCCAGCTTGTAGGCATGCGAAACACCTTCATCCAGCACTGCTTCTCTTAACTCCAAACCCAAATCCATGTCCTGAGCCAGCTTTTGTATTTGTTTTGACAATTCAGGATATGTTGAAACCACTCCTATCCGCACACCGGGCACAATGGAAGCCCCCTCTCTGAACAAGACCTTTTCGTCCCTGAATAAAAATATCAGTAACCACGGCTGTCCACACTATGACAAAACAGGAACACTTTTTGAAATTTCCTTAAGAAATTTAATTCACCCCGGTTTTTGATATTTTTAAATTTACCCTGCTTTCTGAACTCTCCTTCCCTGTTGCACTACCGGAAGCACGTTTCTTTTCCGGAAATTATACTTTTTCTGATCGCTTCCTGTCAACAAGCCTGTGAATTACCATTTTTGTCATAGGAAAGGCTCGCTACCAGGGATCATAATAAGGTATACTTCTTAGAAAAAGCTCTTTTTTAAGATGCATATGAAATGGAGGGATTCATTTTGACCGGTAAGAAAAAGGTGCTCTTCCTTTGCACCGGCAACTCATGCCGGAGCCAGATGGCTGAAGGGTTTGCCCGAACCATGGCTCGGGACAAGTGGGATGTTTACAGCGCAGGAACGGCTCCCGCCGGGCTAAATCCCCGGGCCGTCCAGGTCATGGCTGAAGCCGGTATTGACATCTCAAGCCAGAAATCTAAAGCCATCGACCCGGAAATACTGAACTCCGCAGATGTCGTGG
>NZ_JBNATZ010000305.1:0-2715 GCF_049701015.1 Desulfofundulus sp. | reverse complement strand
CGTTTCGCCGGGAAAAAAAGGGTATCGTTAAAGGCCGGTAAATTAAGACGGAGCCAGTTGATTACCACCTACGGATGCGGAGCGATTGCCAGTCTGCCGCGGGAATCGGTAATTATTGCCGGTACAGATTTCTGGAAAAACACCGAACATTGTAGCTGCTATCTACGCGAGGAAAATTTGCAGTCTTATCTTGGCGTGAAGTATTTTGTTACACCTCCGGGAGACGATGATGAAAATGGAATTTCTGAGGACATGGGGGTTCTATCTTTCAGGTTTCCGACCTGGATGTACTGTCCGAAATGCCGGCGGCTGGCTCCGTTCAAGTCATTCAACTTTTCGGTTAACAGACATCCTTACTGCACGAAATGCAAAAAGTCCCTGATACCATCACGTTTTGTGGTGGCCTGCAAGAACGGGCATCTGGATGATTTTCCCTATCTCTGGTGGGTGCACCGCGGCCAGGAGTGCCGGGGGCCGCGGGCACCGGAACTGGAAATCAGCATGAGTTCCAGAAAGTCAGGGCTGGACGGCATTATCATTACCTGCCGGAGTTGCGGCCAGTGGCGGAGCATGTTGGGCAGCGTAGGGGGAAAGGGACTGGAAAGTTTCACCTGTACGCGTCGTCGACCTTGGTTGAATGATACGGATGCAGTTCCCTGCAGCGAAAAGATGTACGCTCTGCTGCGCGGAGCAACAAATCTGCATTTTCCGGTTAATGTAAGCGCACTGTCAATACCTCCCTGGAGCCGAAAAATACAGTATGAACTGGGCAAAAGATGGAGTCTATTGGAACCGCTGGTAAATGATCGAACTACCTTTGAAACGGTAGTCAAAAGCTGGCGCCTCACCGAAATATGTGCCTGTACAGCTGAAGAATTGTGGCAGCAGGCGAAATACAAACGTGATAGAGGTGAGGCAGCCGGCCCCAGAACCTGGCAGGAAATTATGGAAGGAGAATACCGGGCTTTTTTGCAGGGTTCGGTAGATGAGGAAGGAGAGTTCAAGACAAAGACCGTCCCGGTACCATCCCTGCTGCAGGATTATATTGAACGGGTGGTGCTGGCTGTCCGTTTGCGTGAAGTTATGGCGCTGGTGGGATTTAAACGGATTGATCCCGAGTACGACATCGATGATCCGGCCACCTACAATCCGGTCGGACGGGAACTAAAGACTGGCTGCCTGCTGTTGAATTGAAGGGTGAGGGTATCTTTATAAGGCTTAGAGAAGACAGACTTATCGAGTGGGAAGAACGTCCTACAGTTATTGCGAGATACAGCATACCCCGGTTTACCGATCACTATCTGGCCCGCAAAGGAAGTGGTTTTTCTCCGCGTTATGTATTGCTGCATACACTGGCACATCTTCTGATCAGGCAGATCATCCTGGACTGCGGTTATTCCAGCGCTTCCTTGAAGGAAAGGATCTACTGTACGTTCACGGGTGAAGAAAAACGGCCGGACATGGCGGGTATTCTTATTTATACAGCCGCTACCGATTCGGAAGGCAGCCTGGGAGGTCTGGTCAGGGAAGGACTTCCCGGGCGGCTGGAGAATATTTTCCTCCGTATGCTGGAAGGAGCCAGCTGGTGTTCGGAAGACCCTCTGTGTATTCAATCGGCGGGGCAGGGTATGGACGCCCTGAACCTGGCTGCCTGTCATGCCTGTACCTTGCTTCCGGAAACAAGCTGTGAAAAGCGGAACTGTTATCTGGACCGGGCTGCGCTGGTAGGTACACTTGAGAACAGTTCAATCGGATTTTTCAGCGAATTGCTCAATCGGGAGGACCCGGAGCAATGAGCAGGATGATTCCCCCGTTCTATGAAGAAAGCATAACCAGTGACGGGGAAAAGAAACTGTTCAGGGCACTGCAGAATTTGAGCGACGATTTTGTTGTTCTGCATTCACTGGGGATAGCCGAGCACCGGGAAAAGGTTTTCGGGGAGATTGATTTCGTTATCGTCTGTGAAGAGGGGATTCTTTGCCTGGAAGTCAAGGGGGGACATGTTCGCCGGGAGCAGGGTGTCTGGTATTTTACTGACCGTTTTGGCCGGGAAAACGCCAGGACGGAAGGACCTTTTGATCAGGTTGTCAGCTCCATGTACTCACTGCGCGATCACCTGAAGAAACATTTTGGGCCCGGTGATCCGGTGATTAAATGCCAGTACGCCTGCGGAGTGGTATTCCCGGACATGCCATTCACCTGTAAAGGTGTGGATATTATACCCGAAATAATTTTTGATGCCCGAAGTGTACCTGAAGATATTGACAGTTACATTCACAGAGTTTTTGCTTACTGGAGAAAGCGATTGAAAGAGAAGTACGGATTTGCTGGAGAAAAATTGACCAAAACACAGATCAAGCGCGTAACCGGCTACCTGAGGGGAGATTTTGGGTTTATTCCTTCTCTGGGTTATATTGTCGAAAAAACTGACAGCCATTTGCTAGCTCTAACCCGGGAACAGGCCAGTCGCCTGGCAATGGCTGCTGAAAACCCGCGTATTTTATTAAAGGGTACCGCTGGCACCGGTAAAACCCTGTTGAGTCTGGAACATGCTCGAAGGTGTATTTTAGCAGGCAAAAAAGTTATTTTTCTCTGTTTCAATCATAATCTCAGCCGTTACCTCAAGAGGCAGGTAGTAGACCTGCCGTCCATACAGATGGGTAGCCGGACTAATCCCTTTTCCCTTACTTTGGCCATGGTTCCTAAGGCTTGCAG
>NZ_JBNATZ010000304.1:0-2746 GCF_049701015.1 Desulfofundulus sp. | reverse complement strand
TACGAGGAAGAATCCAAGGCTATTCAAGCTAAATTATAGTATTAAAGCTTTATCATAAGACAATTGAGTAGGAGAAAATTAAAGTAGTTTTCTCCTACTTTAATTTTCGACCTCTCACACCACCGTACGTGCCGTTCGGCATACGGCGGTTCCTTATTTACGATAAACTTTACTATAATAATCCGACAAGATGTAATCAGCAAATTTAAAAGCATCAATTTTTGGCAAAGTAAAAGCATCAGTTTATTTTCTTCCCTATGGTTTATAGCTCTTGTTTAAAAATCGTCTTTCTGTTCTCCAACCTGTAGCTGGTTCCGGCCAGTTTGATGACCTCACACCTATATAGTAAACGGTCCAGTAGTGCGGTAGCCAACACCTCGTCATCCAAGGTCTGCGCCCATTCTGTTGGAGCTTTGTTTGTTGTAATAATGATGGATGTCTTTTCGTGCAAGGTATTGATCAGATTAAAGAATCCTGTGGCATCTTCCTTTTTCACGGGGAAGAGCATGATGTCATCAATGGCTATGAGGTTGGCCCGCACAATTCTGTTATATGCGCTCATGGCTGTGGGTGATACCTCTTTCATCTTAATGGTGGTTATAATGTCCTCCATGGTAAGCATATAAGCTTTATATCCCTGTTTGACGGCTTCATAAATCAGACCGGAGGCAATAAAGGTCTTTCCTGTGCCTGATGGCCCCATCAGTATGACGTTGTATGACTGTTCCATCCAAATTAGTTCCCGTAGTTCCTTCATCCGGCCAGGGGTGAGGCCGCTGCAGAAATGGAAGTCAAATGAGTCAAGGTCGTGTCTGGCTGGCAAATGAGCCGCGCTCAAACGTCGTTCATAATCCCTTTTGTCACGGTTGATCACTTCTGTTTGGAGTACTTGAAGGATAAAATCCAGATAAGTGGGTTGGTTTTCTTGCGCCTTATGTACAATCTGCTCCAAATTGGCTGTTAAGTTGTACAACCGTAGGCGGGTGGCGTACGATTTGAGTAATTCACTTTGTTTCATTGAAAAATAGTATTAAAAACGTTTATATCAGTCTTTTCCGGAACCATGTCATATGTCCGGATGGCATGGGATTGTGAAGTAATTACCGGTTCATCAGGCTTTTCGCCGGACTGCTTCTGTAAACTTCTGGCTACGTCTATTAGTATATTAGCGTTATAAATGCCCTTTTCCAGGCAAAAGGAGAAGGCTTTGTGCATGATTTCAATGGAGAAAGCCAACAGATGCCTGTTGATGAAGGTTAGGTTGTCGCGGTAGTAACGACTCTTGTGGCGGTGTAGCTTGTCCAGGTATTCATCAATCAAACTCCCCGCCCCTAAACTGTTTTTCACTTTGTCTTCCAAGGATTGCATCGAAGCGGTGTTGTCGCGGCTATGGGAGCTGTTACGCACCAATTTGCCTTTCTCCAGGCATAAGGGGTGAACGGCAAGGGTTTTACCGGTTTGCTTGTCAAACAGATGGACTTGCGTATCGTTCAGATGGACATAGGCTAACGTGTTATGACCCTGATAAGTACCCGTAGGAAGCGTGTAATAGTTACCTTTGTAATTGATCGTATTGTCTTTACGCACATAATAAGCTTTCATTTCCACTTTAGGTGGTGTGGGTGTGCCGTTATAGGGTTTCAGGTAATGCTTTTCTTCTTTGAAGACTTCCGATGGTACCAGTTTGGTGGTTGCGTGTACGCAGCCGTTCCCCGTTCTATCAAGCCAGCCTAATGCCTCTTGGTTGAGAGTGTCTATGTCGCTAAAACAGCGCCCGCGAAGGAAGTTGTACTTGACGAATTTGACCACGTTCTCGATTTTTCCTTTACTTTCGGGGTCACTCTTACGACAAAAGACGGTTTCAAAACCGATTTCCCCTACGAACTTACGAAAGCCGTGGGTCAGCAATAGGTCGCCAAGGTTCTCTTGGTGAAGCAAGACTTTGTCCTGGTCATAAAGTATCTTTTCAGGCATACCACCATAAAACTCAAAAGCGAGTTCATGGGCATACACCGCTAAGGCGGTAGTAAAGGGAGTAAGACTGAAATACAAAAACTTATGCCGGCAGCGGCTCAAAACCATGGCAAAGAAGTAGACCTTCAGGTGACCACCCGAAGAAGTACTCATATAGCGTTCCCCAAAATCAACCTGGGCGAATCCGCCAAAGGGAGTTTCGGCTTGTTTCTCATAGGGACGGTACTCATGCTCGGGATTCTTGGGCAAATCATATTTCTGACGAACATGCAACACGTAGTTATAAACAGTCTTGGCATTGACCAGAGGCAGAGAGGGGAAATGCTCTTTGAGGTGGTCATGGATCTGACTGCTCGAGAGATAAGGGTGTGCATCAAGTTCTGCATGGATATAACTCTCGTAACTATCCAATTTATGACTATAAGTGCGCCGATAGCTATTGCTGGAGAGATAATCGGATTCACTCATCGATAAATAGCGGGCAACAGTGCCACGATAAAGACATAATTCACGAGATATTTGGCTATTATTTAAGCCGAATGATTTTAATTCTCTAACTTTGTTCCACATTACATATTTCTGTAAGCAGGAAGGGGTAATCATAGCATTCATGTTCTTTGGAGTTTTAGACGCTACAAAGATAAGAATGCTATTTTTTTTGCCCTAAACTGATGCTTTTACTTTGCTATTTTTTGATGCTTCAAAGTTACCGATTACAACAAGGATGAACTCCTTAAATCTCTGATGCGAGGGACGTATCGTCCCAATCCCG
>NZ_JBNATZ010000303.1:0-2750 GCF_049701015.1 Desulfofundulus sp. | reverse complement strand
AAAAGCTGCTGGCCGCTGACGGGCTGGTACTGGGCAGTCCAGTCTACATTTATCATGTTACGGCACAATTCAAAACCTGGGCCGACCGGCTGGGCAATGCCATTCACTGCCAGCGCCTGCTGGGTAAATATGGTGCCGTGGTGAGTACTGCCGGAGGTTCCGGCCAGGACGAGACGGCCGATTATTTGGAATGGCTGTTGAAACGTCTGGGAGCCCAGAGTGTGGGGCGGGTGGCCTGCGTCCTGGACGACGGGGTTATAGCGGAGGACGCGGAACCGCTGAAGCAGGCGAACGCCCTGGGGGTAGCCCTGGCCCGGGCAATTAAAGAGAAGCGGGAATTCCCGGATCAGATCCGGCAGCAGGAGAAGCTGCGCGAGTATTTCCGGAATGTAATCATTAAACGTAAGGACCGGTGGGATTGGGAATACCGTTACTGGCAGGCAAAAGGCTGGCTGTAGAGTGGTATTCCGGTAATTGTTCGGCAGGCAGGCGCTGACAGGGTAAAATTTTCGTGGGGGGATAAGATCTGAAGGACCAGGATTATGCCGGCCGGTGGCACGTGCTGGCAGCGGTTTTACTTGGGTCCATCATGGGTCCCATTGATGCCAGCATAGTATACATCGCTATGCCAGCTATCGCCCGGGTTTTTGGTGTGGACCCGGCGGCGGTGAGCTGGGTGTCCATGGCCTATCTGCTGGTGCTGGGGAGCTTTTTACTTTCCTTCGGCCGGTTGGGAGATATGTTCGGTTTCAAGCGGCTTTTCCTGACCGGGCTGTTGATTTTCGTCGCAACCTCCGCCCTCTGCGGCCTTGCTCCCGGCCTGGGCACGTTGATCCTCATGAGAGCTTTGCAGGCTACCGGGGCCGGTATGACCATGGCCATGTCCCCGGCTATCATCACTGCCGCCTTCCCACCCCGGGAACGGGGCAGGGCTCTGGGTATGAACGGGATGGTTGTGGCTCTGGGCCTGGCCATTGGGCCGAGTTTGGGCGGCCTGCTGGTAGATACCCTTGGCTGGCGGGCCATCTTTTACATCAACGTACCCATAGGCATTGCTGCTTACCTGTGGTGCCGGCGCATTCTACCCGACGCCTGCAGTGAAAAACGCCAGTCGTTTGACTGGCAGGGAGCGTTGCTGGCCTTCTGCGGTCTTGGTGCCCTGCTTCTATGTGCCAGCCGGGGCGAAGCTGCCGGCTGGTCCTGGCCCATCTTATTGCTCGGCGTGGTCGGTCTGGTTTTGCTGGGCGAGTTCATCGTGGTGGAACAACGTTCAGACGAACCCATGCTGGATTTAAAGCTGTTTCAGAGCAGGGTCTTTTCCGCCGGTATCGGGGCTGCTCTTTTGAACTTCATGACCCAGTATGTCATCGTGTTTTTAACGCCTTTTTTGCTGCAGCACGTTATGGGATATTCCGCCGGCCGGGCGGGGACGATCATGACCGCTTTTCCACTGACGGTACTGGTGGTCGCCCCATTAGCCGGTGCGTTATCGGATAAAATCGGCCAGCGGGGTCTGGCTTTTACAGGGTCGTTGATCTGTACCATCGCCGCCCTGGCCATGGCCGGGTTGAATCAACAGTCCGGCCCTGCGGACGTTGCCTGGCGACTGAGTATGTTCGGCCTGGGCACAGGGTTGTTCCAGTCACCCAACAACAGTGCCGTAATGGGGTCGGTGCCCAAATTCCGCCTTGGTATCGCTGGAGGTGTGCTGGCTACCACCCGCAATGTGGGTATGGTACTGGGGATCGCCCTGGGTGGTGCGGTACTGAGCATCCGTCAGGCCAGCCACCTGGAACCGGGCCGGTCCGCCGCCTTCCTGGCGGGCCTGCAGGAAGCCTATCTTGCCGGGATGTTGCTTTCACTGATCGGTACTCTAATCTGCCTTTGGGCCAAACTGCCCGATCACATCAACATTGAAGAAGGGAAAGCACCTGTTAAAAATCCACAGGACTAAAGAAAAGCCTTCACGACCGGCGAAGGTGGAGAAGCCGGTGTTCGCGCAGTGCCTGGCAGGACCATGCCCAAACACTGAGGCTGGCGTTCGTAAGAATATAGCCTGGGTAAAATTACAACGAGATCCAGGCCATAAAAGGATGAACGTATTATGAAGACCGGGCAGTCCGGACTGAAAAAGAGCGGTTGTTTTTCCACTTTTCGGGCTCTACAATACAGAAACTTCAGGTTGTTATGGATAAGCCTTCTGATTTCCAACGCCGGGACCTGGATGCAGATGGTGGCCCAGGGATGGTTGATCTATGAATTGACGAGATCAGCCTTCTACCTGGGCCTTGTGGGTCTCATGCAGGCGGTGCCGCGGTTTACTTTTTCTCTATTCGGAGGTGCAGTTGCAGACCGGTTGGACCGGAAGCGACTGCTGTGCTTTACACAGGCTGCAGCTATGAGCCTGGCGTTAATTCTCGCTGTCCTGGCTTATACACGTCTGATCAGGGTGTGGCACATCCTGGTGGTAAGCTTTTTAAATAGTCTGGTGATGACTTTTGACCAGCCGGCTCGTCAGGCCCTGGTATCTGACCTGGTGGACAGAGAGGACCTGGTAAACGCTATTGCCCTAAATTCCATGGCGTTTAACGGTGCGGCGGTTCTCGGCCCTTCCCTGGGGGGATTTCTGCTTTCTGCAATGGGGGCCCCGGGTTGTTTTTTCCTTAATGGGGTAAGTTTCCTGGCGGTGATCGCTGCCCTGTACAGGATGAATGTACCGGTTGCCAGCGAGAGAGAATTTCAGGGTCACA
>NZ_JBNATZ010000302.1:0-2765 GCF_049701015.1 Desulfofundulus sp. | reverse complement strand
CTTGCCTCGGAGCGAACCTGGCAGCGCTGCATATGCGCCGATACACCTTCTTCCTTAGGGATAGTTACAGCCTAAGTAGCTCAGCCATTCTACCAATACCATTACCAGCGCGATTCGCGCTGCCGGTTCGCTAACCTCGGCAGCGCCGTGTTTCGTATCCGGCCCTCCGCAATGTCGCTCCTTAAGGGACGACCGCCGCCCGTTTCGTTTTCTAGTTTTGCGACAGTCCATATTGATAACCAAACGCCCTGAGTTATCTTCTGGCTCCAGCTCCCTCCGGTATGGGGACCGTGTTACCTCCCTTTTCCGGAGCCTCCAGCAGTACCAGCGTTCCGGTGTATACCCCTTCGTCGTCGTAGATGAAAATCACTTTCCCGTCCAGGTTGCGGGAGTGCAGGTGCACGCTCTTCACAGAACGGGAACCCATATTGCGGTAAATAAAACCGGCCAGTTCGGGGTCCACGGCATCTATGCTGAGGCCCGTTTCCAGGCTACCCAGGTAACAGCGGGCCATAAGGTTGGCGTGGACCACTCTGTGATTGTGGTCCACATAGACCGCCCCCTGGGGCAGGACTTCCATGAGGCGGGACAGGACCCGGCTGTAAGTTTGCTCTTCTCTGCCGCCGGTACCGATTACCGTCAGCGCCCCCAGTACCTTGCCCTTTTTCACAATGGGCGAGTGAATGGCCTCGAGCAGGCGGTCGGCAGTTTTCAGGATCAGGGTGCCGTAACGGTCCCTTGCGTCCTGGACATCCCCGATATGCCCCAATATATCCTTGAATTTCGCACCCTTCAAGGGTCCTTTGGCGCTGAATATCTCATGAGCCGCCTGGTTGGCAAAGAGCACCCGGCCGGCGTTGTTGGAAATAATCACTCCCTCATGCACGTGGTTGAAGATGTTGAAATCTATGTTTTCGAAATAAGTCCGGGCGCTGTTCACCCCCCACAGTTCCACCAGGAACTGGTAAAGGCAGCAGTAGAGCGCAAATAACAATAGCATGATCGTAATGATACGGTAGGTATCGAAGTTATTTTCCCGCATGAAGAAGTACAGTTGCCAGGGAGGGTCGCCAGTGGCCAGGGTGCTGACGTCATATATCTGCTGGCTGGCATAAAATTTTTCTTCCCGGCCGCTGAAATGGTCCAGCAATTCCCTCTCAAAGGGCCACACCACGGGAGTGTTCCCGCCGGCAAAAACGGCCACCTTACAGGTCTTACCGAGGAATTCCTGTGTAAGCTCCTGCTGAAAATCCTCAATGCTGAAATCCAGGGCCAGCCATTCCTTTCCCAGGGGAGTCACCACGGTTACCACCGTTTGAGCACCGTCACCCGCATGCACCCCCAGAATCCGGGACCCCTGCCGGGGCGGTTGTGACCGGAACTTTTCGAGCGGCAGGTCCCCGGGGGATATCCCTGTTCGAGCTACCACTCGTCCTGTGGCGTCCAGAATGCAGGCACCGCTAATGCGGTGATCGAAAAGAGGGAGTTCTTTTAAAGCGGCGTTCCTGTCGGGCTGGCTGTTGAGTTTCCGGGCGGCTCCTTCTGTGACTCCACGCAGGTCGTTGAGAAAAAAGTTTGTCTTATTGACGGCCACCTGGCGGATGGTTTCTTCATAATCGTTCATAATGCCTTTTAAAAAGCGGAATTCCACAATGAAGAGCATGGTTATCGCAGTCAGGAAGAAGAGCATTATTAACATCAGCCAGGCGCTGTTTACCGTCAGGGACTTTTTCATGGCCACCACCGCCACTACAGTTTATTTGACTGCCGGAAAGACTTGCTGTGGTTCACCAGGTTGACACGGGAGGCCGGGCACTACCTTACCAGTCCCCTGCGGGCTGCGGCAGCCAGGGCTTCCTCCAGCGTTTTCACTCCCAGCTTGGTGCAGATGCCCCGGATGCGGCGCCGCAGGGTAGACAGGCTGATATAAAGCCTGGCCGCCACTTCCTTCTGGTCTTCGCCCCGGGCAATGAGTTGCAGAATGCTGGTTTCCTGGTCCGTCAGCACCGGGCTGTCGGGTTTTAACAGCAGTTCCGCCTGCAACCCCGGGTAGAGGTAAGTCCCGCCCTTATATACCATATTGATGGCCGAGCGAATTTCGTCAAAAAAGGCATATTTAGGTACAAACCCGTGTACGCCCTTTTCCATGGCCTTGCGGATGAAGGTTACGTCGTCATAAGTGGTCAGGGCCACAAATTTTATATGGGAGCAGGTTTGGGTCATGCGTTTGCACAGGTCCAGGCCGTCACCGTCCGGCAGGCCGATATCAAGCAGGACCACATCCACGTCCGGGCTTACGTTTTGCAGGGCCGTGGTGCACGAATCGGCTTCAGCCACCACCTGCATGTTTTCTTCCATATCAATCAGCTTTTTCAAGCCCTCCCGGAAAACGTTATGATCCTCCACCAGCATGATCCCGATTTTCTTCACTGCCTTTCCCCCCTTCCGTAAGTGGTACGGTCAGGCTTACGCAGAACCCCCCGTCCTTAAAGCCGTATGCCAGGTTCCCACCGATGAACCTGGCTCTTTCCTTCATTCCCCAGAGTCCTTTCCCGGGTACGGGTTTCTCTTCCTGGATTCCCCCGTTGTCCAGAATTTCTACCTGCAGGGTATCGCCTGTTTCGTTGAAGTGGATGTCCACCTCCGTGGCCTCCGAATGCCTGGCCACGTTGGTAAGGGCTTCCTGGATAATGCGGTAGATGAATATTTCCCGGTCCCGCCCAAGTTTCAGGGAACGCTGATGGTAGAAAATGTACACCTTGCGG
>NZ_JBNATZ010000301.1:0-2776 GCF_049701015.1 Desulfofundulus sp. | reverse complement strand
CTGCCGCGCAAGGGGCACACCGGCCAGCGTGACCAGCAGCAGAACCGCGCCCAGCAAAGTGGAAAAGACGGCAAAAAGCCGCCAGGCCTCGTCCCTTTTGCCCTCTGAGGCGTAGGAAGCAAACAGCGGCACCGCTATCACGGTCAGTGCCCCGCCCAGCACCGTAAAAATTACATTGGGTACCGTGTACGCCACCAGATAGGCGTCGGTGGACGCGCTGGCCCCGAAAACGTACGCCAGGGCCATTTCCCGTACGAAGCCCAAGATTCTGGAAAGCAGGGTAAAAGCGGCGATCACCGCCGTAGCCCTGGCAATGGTGTGAGTAGTGCTCATCTTAGCGACTCCCCGTACATCTTCGTGTAATAATCCTTATACTCCCCGCTCTTGACCCGCTCCCACCAGGGACGGTTCTGCCTGTACCACTCTACTGTTGCCGCCAGCCCCTCCTCGAAGGTGTGCCGGGGCCGCCAGCCCAGCTCCCGGGTGATCTTCGAGGGGTCGATGGCGTAGCGCCGGTCGTGTCCGGGCCGGTCGTTCACATACCGGATGAGACTTTCCGGCCTGCCCAGGAGCTTCAAGATCGCCCGCACCACTTCCAGGTTGGTGCGCTCCCCGTGGCCGCCGATGTTGTATACCTCCCCCGGCCTGCCCCGGAAAAGCACCAGCTCCAGCGCCCGGCAGTGGTCTTCCACGTGCAGCCAGTCCCGCACGTTCAAACCGTCGCCGTACACGGGCAGGGGCTGGTCCTCCAGCGCATTGGTAATCATCAAGGGGATGAGCTTTTCCGGGAACTGGTATGGCCCGTAGTTGTTGGAACACCGGGTGACGATCACCGGCAGGCCGTGGGTGCGGTGGTAGGCCAGGGCCAGGAGGTCGGCCGCTGCCTTGCTGGCGGAATACGGGCTGGATGGCTTCAAGGGGCTTTCCTCGGTGAAGCGCCCTTCAGGACCCAGGGAGCCGTAAACCTCGTCGGTGGAAACCTGGACAAAGACGGGAAACCTTCCCGCCGGGCCCGGTCCCTGCACGGGCAGCCTTTCCCTCCAGCATTCCATGGCTACGTCCAGCAGCACCTGGGTGCCCCGCACGTTGGTCTCGACAAAGGGCGAGGCGTCCATGATGCTGCGGTCCACGTGGGACTCGGCGGCAAAGTTGACCACCGCGTCCACACCCCTGGAAAAAATTTCGCTCACCAGGCGGCGGTCGCAGATGTCCCCGCGGGTGAACGAGTACCGGGGGTGGTTTTCCACGCCGGCCAGGTTTTCCAGATTACCCGCATAGGTGAGCTTATCCAGGTTGATGACCGAAACCCCGGGACGGGTCCGGAGAATGTAGCGGATGAAATTAGAGCCGATGAACCCGGCTCCGCCGGTAACCAGCAGTTTCATGGCCGGCTCCTCTCCTTCAAGTACCTTTTAAGGGCGTCCTCCCATGGCGGAAGGAGGTAGCCAATAGTCTCCTTCAGGGGGAAAGGGTCCAGTACGGAGTACGGCGGCCTCCTGGCCGGGCGGGGGAATCCCTCCGTGGAGCAGGGGGACACCTCCACCGCAAGGCCCGCAAGCTTGAAGATAGTGAGGGCGAATTCGTACCACGTGGTGACGCCGCTGTTGGTGACGTGGTAGGTGCCGTACCGGCCGCTTTCCACCAGGTCGGCCATGGCCCGGGCCAGGTCTACCGTATACGTGGGGCAACCCCGCTGGTCGTTGACTACTTTCACCGCGCCCTTTTCGCGACCTATCTTCAACATGGTTTCCACGAAGTTCCTGCCCCCGGGGCCGAAAAGCCAGCTGGTGCGCACGATGAAGTAGCGGCCGCCGACCTCCGCCACCGCTCGCTCGCCCCAGAGCTTGCTTTTGCCGTAATTGCCCAGGGGGTTGGGGGTATCGTAAATTTCGTAGGGCTCGCCCTTCCGGCCGTCAAAAATATAGTCGGTGCTGATATGCACCAACGAAGCACCCACATCCCGGCAGGCCAGGGCAAGGTTCTTTGCACCCAGGCCGTTTACCAGGAAGGCCTGCTCGCGGCTGGCTTCCGCACCGTCCACGTCGGTGAAGGCGGCACAGTTGACCACTACGTGCGGGCGGGCCTGCCACAGGGCGCGGCGTACCGCGGTCAAGTCCGTGATATCCAGGTCCTGCCGGGAAAGGGCCAGCACCTCATCCCCACGCTCCCGGAATTCCGCAACCACCGCCCGGCCCAGCATACCGGCGGCACCGGTAACCAGCACCCGCTTAGCCATGCCGCACCTCCCAGGAGTAAGGAATGGAGGGGTCATTGTATGGCAGGCGGTATTCGTCGGGCTTTTCGTAGTTGTACAGCTCCGTTGGGAAATTGACGATTAAGGCCGTCTGGTTTCCTTCGGCGGTAAAACCGTGATAAACCCCCGGCGGGATCTTTAAAAGGCAGGGGTTGAGGTAGCCCAGGTGGAATACGTTGACCATCCCTTTGGTGGGGCTGCCCTCCCGCGGGTCGCAGAGCACCACTCTGGCCATGCCCCCCACACAGACAAAGTGGTCCCACTGGATTTTGTGGTAGTGCCAGGCCTTAATTACCCCCGGGTAGCAGGCGGTGATGTAGGCCTGGCCGAACCTGTCAAACTCCGGCCAGTCGGAGCGCAGCATCTCCATGAGAAAACCCCGCTCGTCGGGAATTAAACGTAGTTTCTTTACCTGCACGCCGTCTATTAACTCCATAAAAACCCCTCCTGCTCTCAAATTACCACTTCCGCGTCGTCGCCCACAAAGAGGCGCAGGGCCCGGCGGCGTCCGCCGGCCCGGAC
>NZ_JBNATZ010000300.1:0-2783 GCF_049701015.1 Desulfofundulus sp. | reverse complement strand
CATCGCCCAGGTAGCCGCTCATCGGAATTACAACACCGCTCACAAGTAAATAGGCAGTCGAAACCCACCGGATTTCATCCGTTCCCACACCGAAAACAGCCATGATCTTGGGTATGGCTACATTGACAATACTGCCGTCCAGAATGGACATAAAAGGACCTATCACCAGAATAAAGAGTTCCTTCCACGGAAACTTTTCACCCGGCGCTGTCAACCTCTCCGAAGACATTGAGTTACAACCTCCGCTCTATCAGCGAATATGAATTCTTACCCAGGCATTCGTCCCTATCTCTACATAATGTGGGGGGTATGTATCAAACGCTATTTTTACCGGTACTCGCTGTACCACTTTCGTAAAACTACCGGATGAGCTGGTTGTGGGTAGAAGTGAAAAGGTGGAAACGGAAGCCCTGCCAATTCGAACTACATGACCCGTAAATTTATAGCCGTGCATGGCGTCCAGGGTAATATCCACTTTTTGCCCCGGACGTATCTTTTCCAAATTGGTTTCTTCAATATCTGCAGTTACGTAGAGACCCGACGGGTCGGCAACCATGATTATGGGTTCACCCGGGGCGGCAATTTCACCTACATGCGCTACTTTTTTGACCACCACGCCGTTTAGTGGTGACCGCACCACCGCAAGATCAGTGTTTGCCCCCGGGGAAAGAGTGGTGTCGTCCAAACGGGCAACAATGTCACCCGACCTGACCACCTGCCCTTCTTCCACGTCTATTTCCAGCAGTTTACCAGATACCTGGGGGCTTATCTGGTAAATGTCGCCGTCTACACGAGCGTCTTCAGTTGTGACGTAGTGGCGGTTCAGGTATAAATAGTAAGCAATTATCGCGGTCAGGACAACCACAATGACCGCAGCTACTATGAAAACAAGTCTTTTATTTTTCACTTCAATACCCCCCCAAAAAATGCACCGGTACTCTATAAGACATGGACAAAACCCGTCCTCCAAGATTGGATCAGGCAATATAAAGAACTTCTCTCGGAATCAGTGATTATTACCAATACCAGGACGGCTAACAGATATTGACTGGTTTCTTGTCGGGACTATGTACACCTGTACGGATTTTCTGCTTGCCGCTCCATTAAATGTTTCTTACCGTTACCCTTACACCCTCCTTCAGATTCTCCATGCCAGCCGTCACCACTTCTTCCCCTCTCTTCAAACCTGAAATAATGGCAATATTGCGGCCGTCGGAATCTCCCGTCTTTACTTCTCTCTGCCTCACCCTACCCCTTGTAACCACCCAGACGAATTGTTTACCTTGTTCGCTCACTACTGCCTGACGCGGTACTACCAGGAATTTCTGCTGTGTCCGGGACAGCCGTACTTCTGCAAACATCCCGGGTTTCAGAATGTGACCGGGGTTGTTTATCTGGACTTTAACCGGGAAGGATTTGGTCACCGGGTCTGACGCAGGACCGATATTGGTTATTAACCCTTTAAAGAGATGGTCTCCTGCCGCCTGTACTTTCGCATCCACTTCCTGGTTTTGTTTTAACTGATTAATGTAATCTTCCCCAACGGCAGCTCTGACCACCACTTTGTCCAGATTGGCCATGGATATGACCGGTGCTGCAGTGGACGCTATCTCACCAGGCTCAACATGTCGCGCGGTAATTTCACCGGAGAAAGGTGCGCGTATATAGCTGTCTTCGTAGACCTGCCGGGCCAGAACCAGCTGTGCCCGGGCGCTGGCGAGGTTTGCCTCAGCCTGCTCTACCTGTGCCCGGGCCTGGTCCACCTGGGCAGGAATAATACCTTCAACCGTTTCTTTCGACTGCTTGTACGGAAGCTCGTACTGTGCTTCAAAGGTGGCCTCGGGAATAGCCCCGGTAGCCAGCAACTCCTCTCCCCGCCTGTAGTTAGCCTCATCCACTATATATTTCGCCCGGGCGCTCGACAGGTTGCCTTCGGCCGACTTTAAACCTGCTTCCGCCTGGGACAACGCTGCGACTGCCTGTTTCACCCCTGCCTCTGCCTGAGCCACCTGGTCAGCCAGATCTTTATTCTCCAGGGTGACCAGTACCTGTCCGGCACTCACCCTGTCACCCACATCCACATGTACCTGTGCCACCTTGCCGGGCACTTTAGAAACTACACCCGCCGACTGCAGTGCTTCCAGCTTACCGCTGAAAACGGGTACATTGCCCAGTGTGCCCAGTTCTGCCCTCTGCACACTAACTGTTAAAACACCCTCCCCTTGATTTCCGGCCAGGTCTGAACCGCAGCCCGCAACAAGCAGCAGTCCAACCATAAACACTGAAAGCAAAAATGTGCTCGAACGTAATGTCCACCTGATGGATACAGACCTGTACCCGCGTCCCCATTTCGCTAACAATCCATTATGCAACCAAAACCTGTCTTCACAGGCTTGCAAAACAGACCTCTTTAACTTGACCCTCTGCCACATGCCGCTGTTCTCTCCCACCTTGAAAAATACTTTTAAGCGTCCAGTGACCCCTCACGGTTGATAACTACCAGTAACTTTTCTAAAATGTTTACCAGGTGTTCCAGGTCTTCCTCCCCCAATTGACTCCAATATCTCGCCATAACCTGTCGTTTAGCAGCCAAACAGAAACCCACAACTTCTTTCCCCCTGGGTGTCAGTTCAAGCCACACCACTCGCCGGTCCCCCCTCTCATCACGGCGGCGCTGCACGAAACCAGCCCGACACAGCTTGTCCATCTGCGATGTTACTGCGCTTATTGACACCCCCATCTCCCCGGCCATTTCGGACACACTCATACTTCCACGCTGCATG
>NZ_JBNATZ010000299.1:0-2783 GCF_049701015.1 Desulfofundulus sp. | reverse complement strand
GGTAGGTAAACAGCACGTCATCCGGATTTCAGACAGGTATGCTTTTAAGGGGGAAAAGGTTAATGATGGCCGTAGCAAGAATGGCGGAAAAGATGAGAGAGATAGGCATTAGAAAACAGCAATTGAGGCGCTTTGTGCTGGAGGAGAGTACCGACCTGACTTTAAAGGAATGGGGGATGTTTTGTTTATTATTGAGCTTTGCAGATCCGGAAACGGGAGCAGTTCTTAATCCTATAGCGTATCAGCTTGACCATGAAGGACGGATTCTGGTTTTTGGTACTGTTGGGGATATAGCCTGTCTTACCGGTATCAGTACTGTTGTTGCACGTAAAATCATCAGGAATTTGATTAAGAAGGGATATTTGGAGAAAAAGACTCTTTATGGGCAAGAAGTGATTTCTATAATGCCGGGGTTAGAGAAAATGACGGGAAAAAGGAAAACTGTAATCTCTTTCCCCGGGAATAAAGAAACCGTTTCCAGATAGACAAAATCCGTTTCCCGATAAAAATACTTTAAAGTCCAGTTAATATCAAGGTTAGAGGTCATTTTTACTGGGAAACGAACTGGCTGAGCATGAGAAACGTAGATATTTTGCGGGATTGTGGCTATATATCATGTAATATCCGGGAAACGGAAAAATTTTTTCATCAGACGATAGACCGTTATGTGATGTCTTGCATATCCCCAGTTTTCCTGTCAGGGGTTTCGGGTGAACGAAGGGAAACATGAAGCCAGACAGGAAAGATAACATCTGCAAAGGAGTTTTGGGATGAGCAGGAAAGGTAAAGAGAACGGCCACCGGGATGAACTTAAATGTTCGTTCTGTGGCAGGCCGCAGGATGCAGTCCAGAAGCTCATAGCCGGGCCTGATGTTTTCATCTGCGATAAGTGCGTTGAGCTTTGTAGCGAAATTCTGGAAGATGAGATTGACGACCTGGACGAGATCCGACTGGAAGACCTGCCCAAACCGCGCGAGATCAAGGCGCACCTGGACCAGTACGTTGTCGGCCAGGAGGTTTGTAGCAGTTACCAACAGGCCAACAAATATTGGCAAAACATAACAAAATAGTTACCATGAAGTTATGGAACTATTAACCATCAGTAAAGCGGCAAAAAAATTAGGCGTCCACCCCAACAGCCTGCGCAACTGGGAGAAGCGTGGCTTAATCAAGCCCGTCCGTCTGCCTGGAGGCCAGCGCAGGTACTCTATGGACGAACTCAACAGGCTGTTGCAGTCCGGTCAGTTGACTGATGGGCAGGAAACAGTTGTGCTCTATGCCCGGGTATCGACCAAAAAGCAGGCTGACGCGGGTAACCTGGACCGGCAGATGGGACGGCTGCGGCAATACGCCCGGGAAAACGGATTTACCGTCAGGGCGGAATTCACGGACGTAGTCAGCGGCTTAAACCAGAAGCGCCGCGGATTAGCCAACGTGCTCAAGCTGGCCGAGCAGGGTGAGTATAAGAAGCTCATCATCGAGTATCCCGACCGGCTGGCGCGGTTTGGTTATGAGTATATCGAGCGGCATTTAAGGTACTGCGGCGTGGAAATAATCGCCATTGCGGAAAAAGAGCCGGAGGACGCACATACTGAGCTGGTTCGGGACTTACTGGCAATAGTCACCTCTTTTTCGGCCCGGCTTTACGGTGCCAGGGGCGGCAAGAAAGTCAGGCGGGGTTTTCGGGAACTGATAGCGGAGGCATTTCAAAATGAAGAAGCGGAAAAAGAACAAAAAGAAACCGGTTAATCCTGACGACGGCTTAAGATACACTGTTTGCGGCGAATGGTTTCCCCTGTCTTGGGATTATTACCCCGATCCATACGGCAAGGAAGACGAAACGCCTCTGGATACTGAGATGCGCCTTTTTTGTGCCTGCACTCGCTGGGCGTTCAACCGGCTGCAGGAAGGCCGCTCCCGTGAAGAGCTCAAAAGAGAAGGCCAGGAGTTATTTGGCATAAACTCTCGTTTTTGTGACGATGCTGTATTGAAGGCAAAGGCCGTTATTGAGTCGCAGCGAGAACTCCTGGCGCTGGAAATCGAAGAGACGGAAACGAAGCTGGGCCGGGCCAGGAAGAAACTCAACCGGGCGGAAAAAGACCTAGGCAAAGCGGTTGAAGCAAACGACCCGGTAAAAATCGAAAAAGCCAAGCGCGCCGTGCACGGCCGCAAAGCGCGGGTCAAAAATTGAAGACGAAGCTGGACGAGCTGCAGGCCCATCAAAGTAACGGTACCATACCAACAGTAGTCTTTGGCGGTCATTCTTTGTGGAAGAGTGTCTGTAAAGGCAGGGCAAGCAGCGAAGAGTGGCGTCAAGCCCGGCAGAACAGGCTTTTTGCCCGCGGTGATGAAACCAAAGGCGGCAACCCGAACATCAAGATAAGCTACCGCAGCGGAGAATTTGCTTTGTCCGTGACTGTTTCCCACCTGTCCGAGCAGAAAGGCACGGACAGCAAGGGCAGGCCCGTAATGACCAGTGCGCCCCGGGTGAAAGGCAGGCTGTGGCTGCCGGAAAAACACCGGTTGAAGGTGTGGGAACTGCTTCTTTCGGGCGCACCCTATACTGTGGAGCTGATCAAGGGTGGGGACAGCCGGTACAGGGTGCACATCACCTTTGCCGTGACAGCGCCCGACCTGGTGACCAACCCCAACCGGGGCTATTTAGGGATGGACACCAACCCTGATGGTGTGGCCTTAGCCAACGTCAGTTATTTCGGCCGGCCCGAGTCCTGGCCGGAGGGTTTCGACGTGCCCTACCCGAAGGCACTGCACAAATTTGATGA
>NZ_JBNATZ010000298.1:0-2799 GCF_049701015.1 Desulfofundulus sp. | reverse complement strand
AAGGGTTACTTCTCTATCTCCCCGAAAAGTCTTAACTTCTCCGTACACCCGGGAGGTTTTTCAGCTAGGTTATGCTCCTCCCGGGTGGGATAATCTGTTGCACTTCCTGGCCTCCCGCAACTGCCCTTCTCACCGGGCTGTGGAACTGGGTTTGCTGGTCAGGGGGGAACGGGGGAAGGTTTACGACCGGTTTAGAAACCGACTTGTCTTTCCCATTTGCGACGCCCAGGGGCGGGTGGTGGGCTTCGGGGGCCGGGTGCTGGATGACAGCCAGCCAAAGTACCTGAATACCCCGGAAACAATAGTATTCAATAAAGGACAGGTCCTCTTCGGCCTGCATCTGGCCCGGGCAGCCATCCGGGAGAAAGGTTACGCCATCATCATGGAAGGCTATATGGATGTTATTACCGCCCACCAGCACGGCATTGAAAATGCGGTGGCTTCTCTAGGGACCAGCCTTACTGCAGAGCAGGGTCATCTTTTGTCCCGTTACACTAAAGACGTGGTCATTGCTTACGATGCTGATGCGGCAGGTATTGCTGCCACCATGCGGGGTCTCGACCTCTTGCAGCAGCTTGGGTTTCGCGTGAGGGTGGTCACCATTCCCGATGGAAAGGATCCTGATGACTTTATCAGGCAGCATGGGAAGGAGAAATGGCAGCAACTGGTCGAAACGGCGAGTTCCCTGCTGGATTACAAGCTTGGGCGGGCGTTTGAAAAAGGTGATGGTGTCGCTTCTCTGCTGGACGAAGTCCTGCCGAATCTGGCGGCCATGTCCGGGGAAGTGGAGCGCGAAGAGGGGATTAAACGAGTAGCTGCCCGCTTGAGTTTGAGCTGGGAAGCGGTAAGGGATGCCTTGAAGCAATTTAACAAAAATCGGGGCAAAAAATGGTTAAATCCGGATAAAATTGCTAAAAATAAACATAATATAATAGCAAGCCCCCGAAATAAGGCGGAGTCCCTGCTTGTACAGTTACTGTTAAATTACCCCCGGTACGCGGGTGAGGTTCGCCGGGAGTTGGGTGATTCCTTCCCACGGGATCCTGTCCTTCGTCAAATTTATCAGCTTATCTGTCGTGATAGCGAGGTGGTTCGGGTTGACCCCGCTGCATGGATGCAGGAATTGGACGAAGAAGGACAACACTTATTAAGCCGCTTGTCTATGGAAAAAATACCCGGGGATGACCCGGTTAAAATAATTCCCGATCTTTTATCTACCATTAAGAGAAACATGTTGCGCGAAAGAAGAGAAACACTCATACAGGAACTGGCCGAGGCTGAGAGGGTTGGCGATCAGGAACGTGTAATCCGAATCCTGGGTGACCTGCAAAGCCTGGTAGACCCTGCTGGAAAGGGGGAATGAGAAATTGGGGGATGAACTGAGCAAACTCGATTGTGTCAAAGAATTAATCGAAAAAGGCAAAAAACGGGGCGTTCTCACTTACAGTGAGATTATGGATACCCTGCAGGGGGTAGATTTAACGCCGGAACAAATTGATGATATTTATGAAAAATTAGCCGGCCTCGGTATAGAAGTGGTGCCGGAAATCCCGGATCTGGAGCCTATAGACGATGCCGTTATTGAGACACCGGCAGAAGAAGATGTGGATCTGTCCATCCCCGAAGGGGTTGCCATAGACGACCCTGTACGGATGTATTTGAAAGAAATTGGGCGGATTCCCCTGTTGACTCCGGAAGAAGAAATAGAACTCGCCAAGCGTATGGAACAGGGAGATGAAGAAGCAAAAAGGCGTTTGGCGGAGGCCAACCTGCGTCTGGTGGTCAGTATAGCCAAGCGTTATGTAGGCCGGGGTATGCTCTTTCTGGATCTCATCCAGGAGGGTAACCTGGGTCTGATCAAGGCGGTAGAAAAATTCGACTATCGCAAGGGCTACAAATTCAGTACCTATGCCACGTGGTGGATCCGGCAGGCCATCACCAGGGCTATAGCCGACCAGGCCAGAACCATCCGGATTCCGGTGCACATGGTGGAAACCATCAACAAGCTTATCCGGGTTTCACGCCAGCTCTTGCAGGAACTGGGCCGGGAACCGACCCCGGAGGAAATTGCCAGGGAGATGGGCATTTCCGAGGAGAAGGTGCGGGAGATCATGAAGATAGCCCAGGAACCGGTTTCCCTGGAAACTCCCATCGGGGAGGAGGAAGATTCTCACCTGGGGGATTTCATCGAGGACCAGGATGCCCGGGCGCCTGCGGAGGAGGCCTCTTATACACTCCTGCGGGAGCAGCTGGAGGAGGTTCTAAAAACCCTTACCGACCGGGAACAAAAAGTTCTGCGCTTGCGTTTCGGGCTGGATGACGGCCGTGCGCGTACTTTAGAGGAAGTGGGGCAGAAGTTCGGGGTAACCCGGGAACGCATCCGGCAGATTGAGGCCAAAACCCTTCGCAAGCTGCGGCATCCCAGCCGGAGCAAGAAACTCAAAGATTACCTGGATTAAACCGCCGGCCCCGGTATAATTTTTCTTCACAAAATCATTGACCGGGGCGGCGTTTTTATGTATAATCATAAGTGCACCGTTCTGCGATGGGAGAACGGCTCGCCCAAGCAAGTGGTTGACGCACTGCAGCTGCGGGCGGCTTTTTGTGGGCCTATAGCTCAATTGGTAGAGCATCCGGCTCATAACCGGCTGGTTCCAGGTTCGAGTCCTGGTGGGCCCACCAGAATGCATGTCGGAGGTCGGAAGTTGGAGGGCGGAATTTTTATTGTTTTGTAGGTGTCAGGCAATTTCCGACTTCTGACCTCCGACGACTGACGACATACGGCCCCATGGTCAAGTG
>NZ_JBNATZ010000297.1:0-2816 GCF_049701015.1 Desulfofundulus sp. | reverse complement strand
GTTTAGCTAAGGGAACACCGTGATTATCACCTGGAGCAAAGATGACACCGGCATCAGGATGGCATAAAGTGGTTACTGTGCCTTAATACCAACTCTTCCATAAGCTTAATTCTTAGACAGGCTGCTAGGATCATTACTGTTTCCAAAGCCACGGCCAAGGATATTTGTGACTTGGTACCTGGTATCGCAACAAAGGTGAGGGTAATTTATGAGTTTCCTGGTGAATTTTTCAGCGTACGTCCAAAAGCTGCGGATATCGAGGCTTTTAAACGCGAGAAGAGGTTAAGCCAGTATATCCTTTACGTGGGAAATAGGAAACCCCATAAAAATTTAGGACGGCTTTTGCAGGCTTTTGCGCGTCTGAAACCGAGTTGTCCTGAACTCCAATTGGTCATTGTGGGGAAAGTTTTCGATCAACATGATGAATTAGCCTCAATGATCCGCAGCTTGCGTCTGCAGGGAGTCAAGGAGATAAAAGAATGCAACGATGAAGAGTTGCGACTTCTTTATTATGGGGCGCGAGCACTTGTCCTACCGTCTCTTTACGAAGGCTTTGGCCTTCCTCCGCTGGAGGCCATGGCCTGCGGTACGCCGGTGGTCGTGTCAAATACGGCATCTTTGCCTGAGGTCGTCGGTGACGCAGGAGTTTACGTTAATCCTTATGATGTTGATGATATTGCCCAGGGCATTTACCGGGTGTTGACTGACCAGGAATTACGATGCCAACTGCGGGAAAAAGGTTTGGCCCGGGCTAAGCTTTTCACCTGGAAAAGAAGCGCCAGGGAAACCTTAAAAGTTTTCGAAGAAGTTCTGGAGGAAAAGGGGAATAGCAGAAAATGAACCTCGCTCTCGTTCATGACTGGGTGATCACCAGCGGCGGCGCCGAGCGCTGCCTGGAGGTATTTCACGAGCTCTGGCCGGAGGCGCCGCTATACACGCTGGTTTATCAAGAGGAGAGCGTGCGGCGGCTGGGCCTTGAGCCGGGCCAAGTGCATGCATCATTCCTGCAGCGTTTCCCCAGGGCGCAAAAGTGGTACCGCAGATACCTGCCCCTTTACCCGCTGGCCATAGAGCAGTTTGACCTTTCGGGGTATGACGTGATCCTCTCCAGCAGTCACGCGGCGGCCAAGGGGGTGGTGGTGCGCTCCGACCAACTCCACATCTGCTACTGCCATACGCCGGTGCGCTACGCCTGGGATCTCACCCACCGTTACCTTAAGGAAAACGACCTGGAGAGGGGCTTGAAGTCGTTTCTCGCGAGATCTATCCTGCATTACATACGCCTTTGGGATACGCTGACGGCCAACCGGGTTGACTATTTTATTGCCAACTCCCGCTATACTGCCCGGCGCATCTGGCGGGCCTACCGGCGGGAGGCCGAGGTTATTCACCCGCCTGTAGATGTGGAGCGTTTCCGGGTAAATGAGAAGAAAGACAATTTCTTTCTCTTTGTCTCCAGGCTGGTGCCGTACAAAAAAGCGGACCTGGTGGTGGCGGCATTTACCAGGCTGGGCCTGCCCCTTGTAGTTGCAGGCGACGGCCCGCAGTTTGAGGAGTGCCGGAGGCTGGCGGGGAAGAACGTAGAATTTCTTGGGTACCAGGACGATGCCACCGTGGCGGACCTGATGTCCCGGGCGCGGGCGTTGGTATTTGCGGCGGAGGAGGATTTTGGCATTGTGCCCGTAGAGGCCCAAGCCTGCGGTACGCCGGTTATCGCTTTTGGTAAGGGCGGGGTGGAGGATACGGTAATTCCTGTGACCGGGGATAACTGGGAGTCGGCCACCGGGCTTTTCTTTTATGAACAGAGCGTGGAGGTGCTGGAAGCCGCGGTAAGGCAGTTTCTGGCCTGGGAAGGCCGTTTCCGGTCGGAAGTGCTGCGCCGCAACGCGGATCGTTTCGGGCGGGAGAGATTTAAAAAAGAGATAGCATTGTTTGTTGATGAGAAGCGTCGGCAGTTTTTAGCGGGACTCAGAAGTTAAAAGGTGCGATTTTAGTTCCTTCGCCGGGCGGCTTTGCCAAGGACAAGAGCCATTACATACTATGACCATAGAGAGAGCCTTGCGTTAAAAGGGGCTAATGTTGTTTTACGAAGGACCTCCTGGATCAAATTGAGAGAACTCTCGACGCCAATCTTTACCTGCTCGCTCTCTTAGGCGTTTAACTTTTGCCCGGGAGAAGTGGGAAGGATTTCAGAAGGGAGGCAAGCAAAGATAAATGAAAGCCCTCGTTTTATCCGGCGGCCGGGGAACGCGCCTGCGGCCCCTTACCTACACCACGGCCAAGCAACTCATCCCGGTTGCCAACAAGCCCATCATCTTTTACGTGCTGGAGCAGATCGCGGCGGCGGGGATAGATGATGTGGGGGTAATCATTTCACCGGAAACGGGCGAGAACGTGAAAGACGCCGTAGGGGACGGCTCCCGCTGGGGAATAAAGATCACCTACATACTGCAGGACACTCCCGCCGGGCTGGCCCACGCCGTGAAGACGGCCCGGGAGTTCCTGGGGGAGTCGCCCTTTTTGATGTTTCTGGGGGATAACCTCATCCAGGGCGGCGTTAAGGACTTCGTGCAGGACTTTGCCGCCGGTGAAGCCGGTGCCTTCATCCTGCTCAAAAAGGTGAAAGATCCCCGGGCTTTTGGCGTGGCCGTTCTGGACGGCCAAAACCGTGTTATTCAACTGATTGAAAAGCCGAAAGAGCCGCCCAGCGAGCTGGCCCTGGTGGGCGTGTATCTCTTCAGGCCGACGATACATAAGGCTGTTGAACGTATCAAACCCTCCTGGCGGGGGGAGCTGGAGATCACCGATGCCATCCA
>NZ_JBNATZ010000296.1:0-2845 GCF_049701015.1 Desulfofundulus sp. | reverse complement strand
TTCCCGCCACAACCCGGGCGGACAGATCTCCTTCAACCGGACCTGTGCAAAAAGCTCCCTGCCACTGAAAGCTCCGGGAGGGTAATCCTCCAGGCGGGGCCGGGGCCGGCTGCCTTCGTGAATCACCGGCGGCCGCCCGCAGCGCCGGGCCTCCAGCAGCCAGCGCCGGACCAGTTCATCCATGCCGCTGTTCACCACCAGGCTCCTGAGCTCCCTGGCCCGCCTGGTAACCCCGCGGCAGATGTAGGTCTGGCACACCAGGGGGCGCAGGTGATACTCGGAACAGCGGCCCCGCCCGGCATCCAGGAAGATGCAGGAGCCATCGGATTTAAACCCCAGGCTGATATCTACCACCGGCCCTTCCACATAAACGTAACCGTACTGCTGCAGGAAGGACGACAGGGGAGCGGGCAGCCCCCGGAACTGCCCCCCGAACCGGTCGTCCCGCAGGAAGGCCGCCACATCGGGGTAGGTAAGGGGTACCCGCTCCCAGCAGCAGCCGGTGCAGCCGTTGCAGGGGGGGCAATGTTCCCGGATAAAATCGTTCAAGGCGTCCAGGTAATCCTGTACCGTAGCACTTTCGTCAACTACCTGTACATCATAGGCCGGTTTTCCGCCCAGAAGGCAGCGGCTGACCTTGACTTTCAAAGAGGTTCCCCTCCCGTTGAGCAAGCGTGACCAGATTACCCTGTAAAAAATTATTATACTACAATTTCGCGTCCGGGTGCCAAAAAGGCCACCTCCTGTTCCCGGAGAAATGGCCTTTTTGTAACGTGCTTACGTGCCCCCGGCACCTCCCGCGCCGGAAGTGCGGCCACGGCCACCGCCGCCCCCGGCCTGCATGGGCACCGGCGCCTGCACGCCGGTCCTGCCGGTTTCCACACTTTCAATCCGCTCCACCTCGCCGTGTATCTGTACTTCCACAGTTTTCCCGTCACGGGTGGTAATGCGCAGGGTAGTCCGGGGCTTTTGTTCCCCACCACCAGCCTGGCCGCCCTGCTGGCCCGCCTGGTCTGAAGAACCGCCACCCCCGTCACTCCCTTCAGTCCCGCTTTCGCCCTGACTCCCGCCGCCCCCCTGCTTCCGGGCGATTTCTTTTCCCCACCGTTCCTGCAGCAGATAAGCGTTCGTGGACTGGATCAAACGCACGGGTACAATGCGGGCGGGGATGCTGTAGTCACCGCTGGTCACCCGGGCGTCGTACTGCCAGTGTCCGGTCCTGGCCAGGCTGACCGCCGCGTCCAGGGCGTACTGGCCCAGCAGGTCGGGCCTGGTATCCACTTCCGCATCGTGCTCCCCGGCCAGGATGGCCCGGGAGGCCTCCCTGTCAGCCCCCACCCCGACCGTCAGCACCCTGTTGTTCAAACCTGCAGCTTTCAGGACCTCCACGGCAGCCATGGCCAGCCGGCTGTCACTGGCCAGAATCACGTCAATTTTATTGTTGAACCTGGCCAGGGCCTGCCGTACGGCCACGGAGGCAGCAGCCCGTTGATTTCCCGGCTGCTGTGCCTCTTCCACCACCCGCACCAGGGGACTGCCTTCCAGTGCTTTCCGGGCCGCAGCCACAATTTCCCGGGCGGCATTATCACGGGGGTCGCCGGCCAGGACCATTACGTTGAGGGGGCGGTCGGAAGGTATCTGCACCGCAGGCGCGGCACTCCCGGTAGTACCACCAGCCTGAGCACCGCCGGTTTGACCGCCCTCGCCACCCTCCTGGCCCTGCCCGCCGGTCTGGCTACCTTCACCACCCTCCTGGCCGGTTTGACCGCCCTCGCCACCCTCCTGACCCTGACCACCGGAAGAAGCTCCCCGCCCGGCTGCCCGCTGCAAGACCTCGTTGACAAACCGGGCCTGCAGTTCCCCCGCCCTGGCATGATCCGAGGCTACATAGGCATCCACCGGTGTGTTGGCAGGCAGGGTTTCCAGTGCCACGACCTTGATATTCTTCTGCACGAGCTGCTGTACGAGACGAGGAGCTCCCGCCGGGTCTACCGCCTGAAGCACCACAGCTTTAATCTGCCGCCCGGCAAGTTCCTTCAACTGTTTTTCCTGCTGCACGGGGTCGTTCTTTGCGTCCAGCCAGGTGATGTCCACCTTCTCCTCGCGCCTGCGCCGGTCCATCACCTGCTTGATGATCTGGTTGCCGTCCCGCTGCATATCGGCCAGGCTGACGGCAATCCGCAACTGGGGAGTTATCTTTTGCTGTTCACCCCGCCCGGGACATCCGGTCAAAAACAGCAAGGCGGCGATGAAAACCCACAGTCCGGCTCTCTTCCACCCCGCACACCGGCCTCTCATTCTTATCCCCCCGTATGGGAAAACATCCTTAAAGCGTATTATGCTTACGTGCCCCCTGAAATATAATGGATCACCGGAAGCTTTCCACTCCAACAAAAAAACCCTTCTAAAAAAGGGTAAAGGGTTCATAACCATAGGATATGGGAGGTGGTCCTCTTGAACCTGCATAAAATACTGGCCTTCCTGGCAGGGATACTCGAGAGTTTCACGAGATGGGCCGGTTCGTTTTTTAAACGCCGGATGCCAAGCCTGGTGGAAATCATCGACGAAGCCCGCCGGGACTGGCAGGAAGCTTGTAAGGAGTTTCACCTTGTTGATAACGAAATGATTGATTATGTAATCTTCAAGATCAACACTGCGGAAAGAAGGTTCATAGCGCTCTTGAAGCAGGCCCGCCGTACAGGCGTCACGGCCTGGCCCGCAGACCTGCCGGGACCTGTCAGGACTGTAAGCGATTCTCCCGAATAACCCCGCTTCCGGTGGGATCAACAATGTTAAAGTAAAATTACTGTAGGAAAAGTAGCAGGGGAAAAGAGGTGGAGGGTAG
>NZ_JBNATZ010000295.1:0-2857 GCF_049701015.1 Desulfofundulus sp. | reverse complement strand
GGTGACGTCTTACGTCAATGCAGCAGTGAATAGTGTGTTGCATCCGAGTCCGCAAGCTGTTCTTCGCGAAGATGCTGCTGGTGACCAGACAGAGAATGAGAGGTATGTGCAACCGCAAAACGCGGCCAGCATCATCAAGAAAAGGGATTTACGACCTTCACCTCGCCATAATACTGCCCGGGGTTCAGGTCTTCAGACCAGATCACTCTGCAATCCAGCGCCTCGGCGCTGCGAATAATCATCGCGTCCCAGAAGGATATGGCGTACCGCCGGTGAATCCTGATGGCCTCCAGCACGTCACCGGCATCCGGCGTGTGCACGCGCCAGTGCGACAGATACCCAATGATCCGTGATGCCGTTTCCGGCGGAAGCGGCTTCCGGACCTTTTGGGTTACCGTCACGTAGAACTCCTGCAATACCTGCACGCTGAGGCAGCCGTTGCCCGATTGCCAGAGTTCTGCGACCAGAGCCTTAGCCCGGGCATGCTTTTCCCCGGCTGAGGTATCGTGGGCATAAACCAGCACGTTGGTATCCACAAACTGCCGGTCGCCATTTTTACCGCTCATAAAGATCGCTCCTGGTCCACACGATGTTTCCCTTTGTCGCCAGGTCAAACTCGTCCAGCATGGCCAGGTGGCACTCCTTTGCCTTGCGGTACTCGTCTTCCCTCCGCGTGAGGTCCTCGAGTAACTGGGTGAGAAGACCGGAGAGCGAGATCCCTCGCTCAATAGCGATATGTTTTGCCCGGCGCAGCACTTCCTTAGGTAGCGAAAGGGTAACATTCTGGTACTCCACGTGCTCCACCTCCACGTAACTAAGTGTATCACTTATTTGCGTGACAAATCAAGTTGTCCGGCACAAGTTCCTGTGTTCCAGCCTACGGGGAAATGGTCCGGACCGGCGACGGGGCTGCGTTCGGTCCGGGGCTCCTGATGGTTCTCCGGTGGTTGGTAGCGTATTGCTCTACCGCGCGCCGGGTCCCGTACCGGCTGTGTTGGGAAGTCCCCTGGCAATCGAGAGGCCGACGCGCTTACCGAAGTACCACAAACCGCGAACCGCCGAGTCCGGAATGCTACTCCTGCGGGGCGGGCTTAGTATTGCAACAGGCTCTGCGGTATGGTAGATTGATGCTGGTGGATAGTTAGACATTTTTCTAAATATCTAAATGTAAGTAGCCGTTTGCGCGGCTGGCAGGTGGACAATGATGTTAAGTTTGGTTTTTAAAGCGCTGGCGGACGAAACGCGGCGGGAAATCCTGCGGCTCCTGCGGGAAGGCGACCGCACGGCGGGGGAAATCGCCGGACGGTTCGACCTGACCAAGCCGACCATCTCCCACCACCTGGGCGTGCTCAAGCAGGCCAACCTGGTGCAGGACTACCGGAAGGGCCAGCACGTTTACTACTCCTTGAACACGACCGTTTTCCAGGAGACGGCGGCCTGGTTTCTGGCGGTTATGGAGGGGAGGGGGCGAAAGGATGCGGGTAAGGCGGTCGGGAAGCGGAAAGCCGGTAGGGATGAACGGGAGGGTGGTAAAGCATGCGGAAAGAGAATAAAAGCGAAGGTTATTCCCTCAACTGGAAGGCCTTAAAGCCGGACTGGCCGCTGTGGGTGATCCTGGCGGGGCTCATTATTGCGGGATTTCTCCTTTACCCTATGCTTCCGGAGCAGGTGCCCGTTCACTGGAACATCCGGGGCGAGGTGGACCGCTACGGCTCGCGGGCCTATGGGGCCTTCTTCGCACCGCTTTTGACTTGCGGTCTTTACGCGCTGATGCTGGTGATGCCCTTGATCGACCCGTGGCGCGAGAATTACGTCCGTTTTGGTGGTGTTTACCGGTTGCTGCGCTGGAGCCTGGTGCTCTTTATGGCCGGCATCTACGCTGCGGCTACGGCGGCAGCCCTCGGGTACGGCTTGGATATAGGCCTGTTGGTTAAAGGCGGCGTTGCTCTCCTCTTTGTCGCCGTAGGCAATGTTATGGGACAGGTACAACCCAATTTCTTTGTCGGCATCCGGACACCCTGGACCCTGGCCAGCACGGAGGTCTGGCGGCGCACCCACCGCCTCGCGGCCAAAGTATGGGTGCTGGGCGGTCTGATCTGTCTCGTTCTGGCACCGGTGCGTTCGTCCGCAGGCGCGTACGTGTTTTTCGCGTGCGTGGCCGTGATGGGGCTGGCGCCGATGATCTACTCGTACGCTATTTTCAGACGGCTGAGAAACTAGTCTCTCTTGTCGGGAGGGATGAGTGGCCGGCGGCAAATAGAACAAGCAGAGGTTGAGTCGCGCGCAATCAGGTCGCATGGTTACCTGTTTCGGCGAGAACAAGAAGAGCTTATCAGCTGGAGACAGGAGAATACGATGAGATGAGTTACCAGTTAAGTTATCTCGACTACGTGAGAATTACTGCCGTTCGGCGGGAGCGGCTGGGTAACATCCCGGTGGGGACATCTGGAACCAAGGCTATTCCTCGGTAAAGGCGTACCGGGAGGCGTTCGAACGGATATACGGCTTTTGGGAACCGAGCGCCGAGGTGTGGGTGGTGAGTTCGAGCTGATCAGGCAATCCTGACCGTTTTTGCAATTTTGTCATGGCTACTTTACATTTTGACTCCCAATTTTGTAAAGCACATTGAGCATTTTGGCTGTTCGGCTGGGTCATGTTGCCAATCCCCGCCGCATCAAAACTGTTCTGATGGAGCGCAGTGAGAAGACAGCTTCCGGTTTCGTGGCGTCGCTCCCACGCCAGAGTTCGCAGCGGTGTTTGCCGTCTTCTTCGTAGATGATGAACAATTTCCAATAGCCCCGATCAAATTCATATTTTTCCCAGGTTTGGCGGCCGGTCCAGTATTCGCTCATATAAG
>NZ_JBNATZ010000294.1:0-2860 GCF_049701015.1 Desulfofundulus sp. | reverse complement strand
GGGAAACGCACCCGGCCACCTCATGGCTGAGGTCCGGCAGCAGGCCCATCCGGTAGAGCACGGCCAGGGTGGGGATAAAGAGGTATCCCGTCGCTGCACGGGGAGCGATACCGCCGGGAACGGTAATCACCGGGACACCGTCATTTCTGGCCAGCTCCCCCAGTTTGCCGCCGGTGGTCAGGACCACAACCCGGGCACCCTTTTCCCGCGCCCGGGCGTAGGCACTGAGAGTTTCTTCGGTATTGCCGGAATAACTGACGGCAAAAACAAGGGTGTGCGGCCCGACAAAGTCGGGCAGTACATAATCCCTGTTGACCAGCACCGGCACGCTCAGGCGCTGCGCGGCATAGACCCTCAGGAGGTCGCCACCGATGGCCGAACCCCCGAGGCCGGTAACCACTACCTGCCGGAGGTCACCCATGGGAGAAACGCCGGCAGCCATACCCAGCTCCCAGGCCCGGGTACACTGTTCGGGCAGCTCCCACAGGGCTTTGAACATCCCCTTCGTATCGGCATTATACATGGCCCGCACATCATCCAGAATATGCAAAATGAACCCCCCTTTATTGTTCCTGTCCTGAAAAATATATTAACCCGCCCGCCCTTTGAGAAGTGAGAGGTGGGAAGTGGGAGGAGAAGTGGGCGGTGCGGAATGCGTCACGGATTTTCAGCCTCAAACGTGCTGGAGCCTGATTTCCAGCACGTCCTCCACGTAAGCCCGGAGCACTTCGGCCACACCCCAGGCCTGGGCGATACACCCCCGGGGAATAACGGGCTCGTTGCCGTCAAAAATTTCAGAGATATAACCTATCCCGTGGTCCCGCAGCTGGTCCTGGAAGGGGGCGAGAAAACGTGCCGCCTGCAGGCGGCTGGCGGGCGAATAATTATGTACCCGGCGCCAGGCTGTCACAAAGGGTCCGATCAGCCAGCTCCAGACCGTCCCCTGGTGGTAGGCCCCGTCCCGCTGCCACCTGTCGCCAATGTAGTTCCCGCGGTACCGCGGGTCGCCGGGAGACAAGGTGCGCAACCCGTAAGTGGCGTACAGCTCCTGCCAGACACGGGTGAGCACTTTTCGACCCCTTCCGGCGTCAACCAGGGTAAAGGGCAGACTCAAGGCAATAACCTGGTTGGGGCGCAGGGAAGCATCCTTCCCCTGTTCACCCACCACATCGTACAGATATCCCCCCTCCTCATACCAGAACTCCCGCAAAAAATTTTCCGCATGCTTTTCGAGCAGGTCATGGTATTGAAAAGCGTCCCCGTAACGGGAGGCCAGTTCCCGCAAAACGCACAACGCGTTGTACCAGAGGGCGTTGATCTCCACCGCCTTGCCGTGGCGCGGCGTAACCACCCAATGGTCCACCTTTGCATCCATCCAGGTCAGCTGAAGCTCCGGAGAGCCGGCCGCCAGGAGCCCGTCTTCCTGGACTTTGATGTTGAAATGAGTGCCTTCGACGTAGTGACGGGCAATTTCTTTCAGCACCGGGTAGATCTCCCGGCGGATGAAGGCGTGGTCCTGGGTGTACTGAAGGTACTTCCAGACCGCCCAGAAATACCAGAGGGAGGCATCAGCCGTATTATACAGGGGCTCCCTGCCTTCATCGGTGAACATATTCGGCAGGAGCCCGTCCTTGCAGTAACGGGCATATGTAAGCAGGATTTCACGGGCATCATCATAACGCCGGGTAACCAGGGTCAGCCCCGGGAGGGCAATCATGGTATCCCTTCCCCAGTCGTTAAACCAGTGGTAACCGGCAATGATACTTTTGGCGCCGGTAGACCGGCGGTAGACGATAAAGCTGTCTGCGGCCTGGACAAGCTGGCGGGCCAGAGCACTCCGGTACCCGGCCCTGTTGACCAGATCCTCGAGGCGCCGGGTCTCCAGCTCCAGGAGGGCTTTCCCGTCGAGGGTAAAAACTTCCTCCAGGGTAGCGATGAAAGTTATGGTTTTTGTCTCCTCCGGTTTCAGAGAAACGGTAAAGTACCCCGGTATGAAGTGGTCCTCCCGGGCTTCAAGCCCCCGCCTTTGTTCTTCCACGTAAAACATATCGTGGAACCAGTCCTCGCGGCCCGTGAACTCCCCTTCACTGCAGACCAGGCGCAGGGTGGGGACCCGCGGCATCACCTTGACCGCCACTCCGAACGGGATCTCCTCCCGGGAAAAATTCAGCTGGCCCCGCCGGGTGGTCCAGTGAAAGTCCCGGCAGTTAACCAGGGGGGTCAAACGGAGCACGGCAGGTTCCGCCCCGTTATGAATCCGGTAGAGAATAACGGTGGTATTCTCACCATAAATCATAAAAATCTGTTTCTGCAGGGTAATATCACCACAAGATGAAATAAACGTGGGAAAAGGGTTGAACACCACCTGCTGCAGGTGGACAAATCCAAATTCCGTCACGCCACCGCCGGTATGGTTGGTAGCAAGGTTATATACCCGGCCGGGGGTTTCCAGGCTTTCATCCAGTTTGGCTAAAAACAAATTGCGCCGCACCGGCGGGGAAAGGGAAGCCACAAGCAGGCCGTGGTACTTGCGGGTATTAACACCGATGATGGTGGAGGAGGCATAACCACCGATGCCGTTGGTGACCAGCCATTCTTTTTCAATACCCCGCTCAAAGTTGCGCCATTCCCCTTTGCCAAAGCGCAACACCCCTCCTCCTTTCCCGGCAGCACGGTTCATTTCAATAACATGCATAGAATTCTCCATTACAGCCACCCTTATACTACTGAGCTGGGATGATTTTCCTGCATCTTTTGGAGCGCCAAAGCTACCGCGCCCATTAAACCGGACCGCGTGCCAAGCTCCGCCGGGACCAGCCGTACCCGCCTGCGAGCAGGCGCAAGGGCACGCCGGGATACT
>NZ_JBNATZ010000293.1:0-2872 GCF_049701015.1 Desulfofundulus sp. | reverse complement strand
CCCCGGTACCACCCAGCTTACAGCCAAGGACATTAAGTACCGTCTCGAGACAGCAGAGGCGGTTTGTGTTATCACCGACAACGAGAATGCTCCCAAGGTGGACGAGGTTGTTGCGGATTGTCCCACGGTAAAATCCCGTATAATTGTCGGTGAGCCCCGGCAGGGCTGGTTGGATTACAGGGAAGCTGTGGCCAGGGCTAGCGATGACTTTACCACGGTAAATACCAGAAGTGATGATAATGCTATTTTATACTTCACCTCAGGAACTACAGGTTATCCAAAGATGACGGTGCACAGCCATGCCAGTTATCCCATCGGTCATATCGTTACCGGGAAATACTGGCTGGATCTGCGCCCGGATGACCTGCACTGGAATTTAAGCGATACAGGTTGGGCCAAGGCGGCCTGGAGCAGCTTTTATGGTCCCTGGAATATGGGGGCGGCCATTTTTGTTCACCATACTTCCCGTTTTAGTCCCAGGAAAACCCTGGAGTTACTGCAGAAATACCCCATTACCACCCTTTGTGGAGCTCCGACCAACTACCGGATGATTGTGCTGGAAGATTTGAGCCAGTACAAGTTTCCCGCCCTGAGACATTGTGTGGGTGCCGGTGAGCCCCTGAACCCCGAGGTTATTGAAGTTTGGAAAGAGGCCACTGGTCTAATAATTCGTGATGGTTACGGCCAGACCGAAACGGTGTTGCTATGTGGCAGCTTCCCCTGTCTTGAGCCCAGGTTCGGTTCAATGGGTAAACCTTCCCCTGGATTTGATGTGCAGGTTATTGACGAAGAAGGTAATATTTTGCCGCCCAATACTGAAGGGGATGTGGCTGTAAGGGTGAAACCTGAGCGACCAGTAGGTCTTTTCAAAGAATATTGGAAAAACCCGGAAAAAACAGCCAGCGTATATCGCGGTGACTGGTACCTTACTGGTGACCGGGCGTACAGGGATGAGGATGGTTACTTCTGGTTTGTGGGCCGCGCCGATGACGTTATTCTGGCCGCAGGTTATCGCATTGGTCCCTTTGAAGTGGAAAGCGCTCTTCTGGAACACCCGGCGGTAGCAGAATCTGCCGTCGTATCAAGCCCTGACGAAATCCGTGGTGAAGTAGTTAAAGCTTTCGTGGTGCTGGCTCCGGGTTACCAGCCTTCCGATGAGCTGGTAAAAGAACTGCAGGAACATGTTAAGAAAGTGACGGCACCTTATAAATATCCACGGAAAGTTGAATTTGTGGAATCGCTTCCCAAGACCATCAGTGGTAAAATTCGGCGGGTGGAATTGCGGGAACGCGAGTGGGCAGGGAAGCGCAGGTAATAATGCGTTTTGCCCTTGGGAGAGTTAAAGGCCGGGAAAATTGCCCGGCCTTTAACCATGTTCTTGATTATTGATTTAAAAAGGAATATGCTACTAAAAGAGTACTCCGGTTGGAAGAATGTCTAAACGGGGGCTGGTCATGTTTACTTATGTAAACACCAGTTTGGTTTCCCGTGGTGTGTGCTTTTCCACTTATTCCGTTTTTTCAGGTGGTTGCAAATGTCTATGGCGAAGGCACGTTTCCCTCCTTACTTTTTTACCTGAGAAATCTCTGCAGATTGCGGAATTGCTGTCCTTGCGAATCAAATTAGAGTTTTCTAAAAAATCAGGCATGATGCTTGCATGTACATAGACTTTGAAGGCTTTCCTGAAGCTCATGGCGAAAGATATTGAAAACCTGGAACAAAAGGGGAGAGGTCTATGAACTTTGTGCTGACAGAAGAACAGCAATTGCTGCGTCAAACCGTACGTGACTTTGCAGAGAATGAGGTGGCTCCGAAAGCGGCTGAAATGGATGAGACGGAAGAGTACGACTGGTCCCTTTGGGATAAGATGGCGGAGATGGGTCTGACCGGCATCCCATTTCCCGAGGAGTATGGTGGAGCGGGGATGGACAACCTGAGTTATGCCATTGCGGTGGAGGAATTAAGCCGGGTTTGTGCTTCCACCGGCGTACTCATATCAGCCCATACCTCCCTGTGTAGCTGGCCCATCTACGCTTTTGGTAACGAAGAGCAAAAGAGAAAATACCTGGTTCCCCTGGCGGAAGGTAAGAAAATTGGTGCCTTGGGTTTAACTGAGCCTTCTGCCGGGTCTGATGCCGGATCGGTAAAATTAAGTGCCGTGCGGGATGGGGATGAATATGTACTTAATGGAACGAAGATCTTCATTACAAATGGTGGACGTGCTGACGTTTATGTTGTCATTGCCCGTACGGATCCGGATTTGAGTAAAAAGCACCGGGGGACAACCGCTTTCATTGTGGAGAAAGGTACGCCCGGATTTACCTTTGGCAAGAAGGAGCACAAGATGGGCATCCGGGCATCTTATACTTACGAACTGGTTTTTGATAATTGCCGTATTCCCAGGGAAAATATGCTGGGCAAAGAGGGTGAAGGCTTCAAAATAGCTATGGCTACTTTAGATGGCGGGCGAATCGGTATTGCCGCCCAGGCTCTGGGGATTGCCCAGGGAGCTTTTGAGCAAGCCCTGGCTTACAGTAAAGTGCGCGAGCAATTTGGCCGGCCTATTTGTTCCAACCAGGGAATTGCCTGGATGCTGGCCGACATGGCTACCCGTATTGAAGCAGCCCGCCTGCTTGTATACCAGGCCGCCTTTTTGAAAGATAACAAGCTGCCATACGGTAAGGAGTCAGCCATGGCCAAGCTATATGCTTCGGAAGTTGCCATGTGGGTGACCACCAAGGCGGTGCAAATTCATGGTGGTTACGGTTATACGCGGGAGTACCCCGTGGAACGTATGATGCGCGATGCCAAGATTACGGAAATTTATGAAGGTACCAGCGAGGTACAGCGCATTGTGATTGCCAACTATCTG
>NZ_JBNATZ010000292.1:0-2892 GCF_049701015.1 Desulfofundulus sp. | reverse complement strand
ACAGCCGGGGGCGCCGTGGTGCCCTGCAGGTTTATGCCGGTACCACCCGCCGTGCCGGTACCGCCCGGCCCACCGCCGGGCGCCCCGGCCACGGACGGTGCCGCCACACTACCTGCCACCAGGCGGCCCACACCGGTTACACCGCCCAGCCCGATGAAACCCAGGATTTTACCGGCTACACTTTCCTCCTCGATACCGGCCCACCGGGTCCACAGGCCCTGCAGGCCGTTGCGCAGCAGGCCCCCCAGCGCGATGATCATGTACACCCCGAGGAGTTTCTGCGGCCAGCCGATGTCGCCGGCCACCACGAAGACCACGATGACCACGGCAACTATGGCGTATGCCGACTGGAGGAAGGTGTTCGTCAGCAGCTCCCCCAGCCAGACGCTGGCCGCGGTCACGTTCTTATTCATTGTCCACAGCAGCGCCATCACCGGCGTGAAGACGTACAGCACGGAAATTACCCAGTTTCGCACCCAGAAGATGATGTTTATCCAGAACCCGGACCACGCAAAGACCACCTTGACGAGAGCGGTGCCCAGCACGGACCCGGTCTGCAGTTTCGAAAGCCAGGCGTCGGAGAGTATCTCGTTCAGCAGCTGGCTGTTCTGACCGCCGGCTGTCCGGACGGCCTCCACCAGGGCGTTGTTCAGGACGTACAGCGCGCGCACCACCACCGGCGCACCGGCGATAATGATGAGCGCGAAAAACATCCGCCAGAGCTGTGCCGAGGCCTCCGCCCGGGCGTCCGGGTTTTTCGAGATCCCGGCGCCGATGAACCTGCCCGCGGCCACGAGCATGGCGATGAGGTAAAGGGCCAGGCCCACCAACGCCATGCTACCGTAGAGCCCGTCCAGCGCGTCCCACTGTTCCGGCGAGAACGGGGCCGGGGCCGTGAGGTCGAACGCGTTGTCCCCCGCCTGCAGGACAAGCTCACCCACCGGCTTGAAACCGAACCTGCCGGTCAGGGCCGCAAAGACCCTGTACAACCCGTCGAATACGGTGGCCACGGCCCGCTCGAACAGGCCCCCTTCATCCTTGATGTCTTCTCCGGATGATTTGTCCTGCCCGCCCGGGGGTGAGCCGTTCCGCGGCGGTACCGGGTCTTTCCTGACGGTGACGGCGTTCAGAAACGGCTGGCCGTTGATCTTGTAGTGGTAGGTCTTCCCCGCCTGCACTCCCCCGTCCGTCCAGGACATGGTGTACCAGCCCTCGGACTGCGGCAGGTCCAGGACGGCCGCCGGGTCGCCGACAAAGGAGCCGTAATACTCGCTGCGCATGATGGTGACCCGGTCGGGTCCCATCGCGGGACCGGCCTTCAATACGTGCACTTCCCAGGAAATGTGCACCTTACCGTCACCGGTGGTGAAGCGCACGTCCCTGATTTCCACCGCGCGGTATTCGGGTGCAGCCTGGACAGCTGGAAGCGGTAGAAAAAGAAAAGCCAGGAGCAGGAGGACACAGGCAAAAGCTAGATACCGTCGAATTCCCATTTGCCCCTCACCGGGACCGCCAGGGCCCCGCCCGCCTTCCTGCCCGGCATTTTCTCCGCTTCCTCCCGCTCCGCGGCTTCTGCCGGTACCAGCCCGCGCGGGGTCAGCACCAGCCTGCACCGCCCGGCGTACACCACTTCCCGCGGCCTGCTCTTCTCCGGCTCCGGGCACTCGCCCGCTTTCACCAGGCCTTCACCCGTCAGGACGTACCGCTCCCGCACGCCGCTCCCCCACCGCTTCAGGGAGGCGTCGTACTGGTACCCCAGGGGCTCCTTCTCCCGGTGCAGGCGCCTGTACTCCTGCCGGAGATCGAACCAGTCAAGTATCTTTACAACTGCCAGAAGCACCAGCACGATGAGCCAGCCCACCGCCATAAAGAGAAATTCCATCACCGCAACTATACCTGCCGTGGCTTCGCTTGCCACAGCCTCTTCGAAACTGCCGTTCACATTCCAGGGCTCCACGTACCGGCCGGTGTAAGGGTCGTACACCAGCCCCCGGGCTGCGGCGTCCGCTCCCCAGTAGCTGTTCCCGTAGCCGTAACCGTAGCTCATTGCGGTTCCCCCTTCCCTCCCGTGCGGACGAAGGGCATCTCATAGGGCAGTGCTGTCACCTGCACTTCCGCCATGTTGCCGCCCGCTTCCTGCAGGGTTTTACCACCAACTTTTATTATACACCTGCCCTGGGTAAAAATCTGGAGCCTTTCACCCATGCCTTTGGGCAGTTTGAACACCTCCACCACCTGGTCCACCACGGACGGGTTCTGGCCCAGCAGGATGTTCGTAGCACAGCCGTCTATCACCGACCGGCCCTCCTCACGGGCCAGGAATTCCTCCACGTACTGGCTGGCGACCACCAGGGCGGTGTCGTGCTTCCTGCCCCGGCGGGCCAGGGTCTCCAGGAACTGCGCCGAGTCCGGCCACTTCACGAACATCCACGCCTCGTCGATCACCACCATCTTTTTCCCCGTATGCCGCAGCGCAAACCGATGCCAGGCCCAGGTCAGCACCACGAACATGGCGTAAAACTTGGTGAACTCGTCCCTGATCCGCGAGAGGTCGAACACCACCACCGGCGCGGAAAAGTCCTTTTCCGTCTCGCAGTCGAACATACCCAGGGAGTTCCCTCTAAGAAAAGGCTTCAAGATCAGGCACAGTTTTTCCGTCCCGGGTTTTTCCCCCAGCTTCGCGTGCAGGTCGGACAGCGTGGGCATCCGCTTCCTCACGCCTCCCACCGCGAAACCGCCCCCCGGCAGTTTTTTGCCGCCCGGCTCGTACAGGCTCGCCGGGTCGGACGTTATGCCCCGCCCGGCGTACAGTTCGCGCACCGCTTCCTCCAGTACGGCTATCTCTTCGGGTTCCAGGGGCCGGCTGGCGAAACCGCGCACGATGGTGGCCAC
>NZ_JBNATZ010000291.1:0-2914 GCF_049701015.1 Desulfofundulus sp. | reverse complement strand
CTGTTTCCCCGCTGAGCCCGGGTCAGGCGGTAGGGGTGCTGACCGGAAGCCCCTTGCCCGCCGGCACGGGGGCAGTCATTCCACAGGAGTCAGTCACAGTCGACGAAAACCGTGTGGTCTTTGCGGGCAAAATCTCCCCGGGCAGCAATATCAGGCAGGCAGGGGAGGACTTTCGATCCGGGGAATTGCTTGTAAAACGGGGGACCATTCTCGACCCGTGCATGATCAGTGTCCTGGCCGCCCTGGGTTATGGTGAAGTGCCGGTATACCGCCGTCCCAGAGTGGCAATTCTCAGCCTGGGACATGAAATCGTTCCCTGTTACGTTACCCCCGCCCCGGGCCAGGTTCGGGACAGCAACGGCCCTCTTCTAGCTTCTCTTGTCTCGCGTGACGGGGGAGAGGTTATCGGCGTGGAGATTGCCGGCGACGAAAAAGCTGGTGGGGCAAAAAAGCGTTTGCAAAGGCTGCTTCAGAATGCTGACCTTGTGCTTACAATCGGGGGAACTGCCTCCGGAGCATGCGACCAGGCGCTACCAGTACTGCGGCAGACTGGAGCACGTCCACTGTTCTGGGGAATCCGAATGAAACCGGGCAGCCACAGCGGCGCGGCAATCCATGATTCCAGGCTGGTTATTTCCCTTTCGGGAAACCCGGCGGCCTGCGCGGTAGGTTACCAGCTTCTTGCTGCACCCGTTTTACGTGCCTTTCAGAGGCTCAACCCCTACCCGTACCGTATCCATGCCCTATGCACCGACCGTTTCCCTAAAAAAGGAGGGCCCCGCCGCTTCCTCCGGGGCCATGCGGTATGCCGTCAGGATGGGTGGGAAGTAAAACTGCTGCCGGGCCAGAAATCCAGTATGCTCCGTTCTCTCATCAATTGGAATGCGTTAATTGATCTTCCGGCAGGGCACCCTCCCCTGGAGCCCGGGTCAAAAGTACCCACGCTCCTTCTCACTCCCCCCTGCCGCTGGAAAAAGGAGAGCTGACCGGTGAAAGATACCCCGCCCATCCCGGAAATAGTTGAACAGTGCCTGAAGGCAAGCCTGCCCGGAGACCGGCACCGCCAAAGAATCATCGGCCAGGTAATCATAAAACTGTTGGCGGCAGGATACAGCCTGGGAAAAGCCCTCCCTCTGTTTTTCTGGGAACTTGCGGATCTGGAGCCGCCACTGACCCGGACGGAGGCATTGCTCTTCTGCGCCCTCCATCATATATTTCACACCTGCCATAACACCAGAATTAATGACAAGAAGGACGCTTTTGAAATCCTTAAAATACCGGAAGAAAAGATGGCTTTAACCCCAAAGGAAATGTTGAAAGAGGCCAAACTGGCTTACTGGAAGCAATTCAACGAATTAACCCGTGACCCCCAAAATTTATTGTTAAATGCCCGTAAAATTATCACTGCCAAAAAGGCATTCGACTTCCTGCAAACACTTTAATATACGACCGGTTGCCCAAAAGGAGAGGAGAGCGATAAACGTGGAAGCAACAGCAACAAAGCAAAGCATGACCGGTACCACTAAAATGAGTTATGCCATAGCCCAGGAAATGTTCGAAAGGTTACTCAAGCTGGATTACCACCCGGTTGCCATAAAGTTCTTTAAGTCTGCCGAAGAAGCTGGAAAAGTCCGGGCCGATAAGAAAATAGCGGCCAAGTTCACTTTCTGCCAGTTCGTGGCTGCCTCCCGTATGGCCGGTTACGTGTTGACAGGGACAAATGAAAATATTTTATGTGAAAACTGCCTGACGAGTTTTGGTTTTACTGAACCTTCTGATGAAGAAGCCAGGGGGCATATGAAATATGTGGTGGATTTTGAAAAGGCGAAGTACGTGGTGGCAACCAAACCGCGCCTGCCTCTGGGCCTGATTACTGGTTTTATGACAGCACCGCTGGCCAAAACCCCCGTGGGGCCCGATGTGGTCATCTTCGTCTGTAATCCCCTGCAAGCATACCATATTTTAAACGACTACATCGCAGCTTTTGCCGTACACCCCCTGCAGTTCAATCACACTGTAAACTCGGCTGTCTGCGGGGGCACCGTGTGGACTTACTTGAACCGCAAGCCCAACATGAACACCATGTGCGCCGGCAGCTACACCTCCGGTAAAACGGAAAAAGGTGAAGTAAACGTCTTCATCCCGGGCGACCAAATACTGGACGTAGCAAAGCAATTGGTCTTGCGCACCGAAGTTTATAACGGGGCTTCCCTTCTTTACAGCGGTACCGAATGGCCGGGACTTGACGTCTGCAAGAAATGCCCGATGATCCGGTTTAAAGACGGAGAATAATATAGCTCACCTAGCTCACCCACCAAAGCTTATAAAACAAATTCAAACAGTTCACAAGCAATTTCTTAAAGGGAGGCAAGACAATGGAAATTAAACCCCTCTATATTAACGGTGAGTGGCGCACAACAGCCAGCTTTATCCCGGTTACCAACAAATATTCCGGCGAGGTTATCGCCCGGGTGGCCGTGGCTTCCAGGAAAGAAGCGGAAGAGGCCGTTACCGCAGCTGAACGGGCCTTCCGGGAAAACACGTTAACCCCCTGGCAGCGCTACCAGATTCTGAACAAGGCGTCGGAGTTGCTCCTGGCCAGGCGGGAAGAACTGGGGATGATCATTGCCCGGGAAGCAGGTAAGGCCTTAAAGGACGCCCTGGGGGAAGTAACCCGGGCCGCCAACACCTGCCGGGTATCCGCTGAAGAGGCAACCCGGATCTGCGGGGAAATGGTACCGATCGGTTCGGCCGGCGCGGAAAATCGCTTTGCCTATACCATCCGGGTACCGGTGGGAGTGGTCTGCGCCATTACACCCTTCAACTTTCCCCTGAACCTGGTGGTACACAAGGTAGCCCCGGCCATTGCCGCCGGCAACACGGTGGTCCTGAAGCCGGCTTCCGCCACGCCCTC
>NZ_JBNATZ010000290.1:0-2915 GCF_049701015.1 Desulfofundulus sp. | reverse complement strand
TTCGATATGCCTACGCTTTACGATGCAGCTTTTCTGGCGGTTGCCGAGGTTGTGGCAAGGAGAACCGGGGAAATATGTGAATTCTGGACGGCAGATGAAAAACTGGTCAACCTCCTAAACGGACGAAGGAAGTATGTGAGATTCTTGAAGGAAGTAAACTGAGGAGCGTGATGGGCGGGTTTTGATTGCTAAACGAAATCCAAATGATAAACTGGCCGATAAATGGGAATTCCCGGGCGGCAAAATTGAGGCCGGTGAAAGCCCGGAAGAATGTTTACGCCGGGAAATGCGGGAAGAATTCCAGGTTGAGATAGCGGTGGGGGAATTCTTTGGGGAGAGCATATACCGTTATGATCATACTACTGTTCACCTGCTGGCTTACCTGGCCCGTTTGGAAAAAGGGGTGCTAAAACCAACAAGCCACGCCGAATATCGCTGGGTGAGCGCGGACGAACTGGACAAATATGATTTTGCCCCTGCTGATAAACCGTTCGTAGCAAAAATACAAAGCAGCAGGGTGATAGAATTAAAATTGTAGTTGAAGTTAAGTGGGAGGAATATTCAATGACCGAAAATACCAGCCTGGATCTCACTACCCTGGAGAACTGGCTTTGGGAAGCGGCCTGTGTCATCCGTGGCCCGGTAGATGCCCCGAAGTATAAGGACTACATATTGCCTCTGATCTTTTTAAAACGCCTTTCCGACGTTTTTGAGGATGAAGTGGCCAGGCTGGCCGACGAGATATTTGGTAGTGTAGAAGAATCTCTGGTGCAGATTGATCAAGATCACGAGCTGGTCAGGTTTTATATCCCCGAGATTGCCCGCTGGCCGTCCATTGCCCGGCAGACCACGAACATCGGGGAATATCTCACCGATGCCGTGCGGGCGGTTGCCCGGGAGAATCCCAAACTGCAGGGTATTTTTGAACACGTAGACTTTAACGCCCGGGCAGCAGGCCAGCCAATTATAGATAACGACCGGCTTTTTAAATTGATCCAGATCCTTTCCCGTTACCGGCTGGGATTAAAAGACGTGGAGGCCGATATCCTGGGCCGGGCTTATGAATACTTGCTGCGCAAATTTGCCGAGGGTCAGGGGCAAAGCGCCGGTGAATTCTATACTCCCCGGGAAGTGACCTGGCTCATGGCCTATATCCTGGACCCCCAACCCGGTGATGAGATCTACGACCCGGCCTGTGGTTCCGGCGGCCTTTTAATCAAAAGCGTGCTGGCTTACCGGGAAAAGTACGGGACTGATAGCCGGATCGCCCCGGTTAAAATTTACGGCCAGGAGATTAACTTCACCACCTTTGCCATGGCCAAAATGAACGCTTTTATCCATGATCTGGAGGCCGAGATCCGCCTGGGGGATACAATGGCCCGGCCGGCCTTTACCAACCCCGATGGTTCCCTGCGTGTTTTTGATAAGGTGACCGCCAATCCCATGTGGAACCAGAAGTTCCCCCTTTCCATATATGAGGAAGATCCCTTTGACCGGTTTAAGTTTGGCGGTATCCCGCCGGCCTCCAGTGCCGACTGGGGCTGGATCCAGCACATGTTCGCCTCCCTGAAAGAAAACGGTAAGATGGCCGTGGTTTTAGACACCGGTTCCGTTTCCCGGGGCAGCGGCAACCAGGGCTCCAACCGGGAGCGGGACATCCGGAAAGTCTTTGTGGAAAATGACCTGGTGGAATGTGTCATTCTGCTGCCGGAGAACCTGTTTTATAACACCACCGCCCCGGGCATTATCCTGGTGATCAATAAAGCCAAAAAACATCCGGGGGAAATTCTGTTAATTAATGCATCCAGGCTATTTACCAAAGGGCGCCCGAAAAATTACCTGGCCGATGAGCATATAAAGCAGGTATATGAGATTTACCGGGACTGGCGGGAAGAGGAAGGCCTGAGCAAAATAATTCGTAATGAGGAAGCGGCCCGCAACGATTACAACCTTAGCCCTTCCCGCTACGTTTCCACCAACGGGAAAGAGGAATACCGGCCGGTGGAGGAAATCCTGGTCGAGCTGGCCGAGGTAGAGGAAGAGCGGCAGGCGGTAGATAAGGAACTGAATGATATACTGGGCAAGTTAGGTTTTGGGGGTTGGCTGAATGGGTAAGGCAATTGATGAGGTAATGGAGGGGTATAAGGAGACGGAGATTGGGGTACTGCCGGAGGATTGGGAGGTGGTGAGGGTAGGTCACGTAACCATAGAATCTTATAGCGGGGGAACGCCATCAACGAAAGAGAGCGCTTACTGGGGTGGATCTATACCCTGGACTACTACAGCACTTATGGGAGAAGAAGAGATTTACCTTACTACATATCAGCGGTTGATTACTGAGCGAGCATTGAATGAAACGTCTACACGATTGGCACCTAAGGGCAGTCTACTTCTTGGTACAAGGGTAGGTGTAGGTAAGGCAGTCATTGCTACTTTTGACATAGCTGTTAATCAAGACATTACTGTATTGAGGTTAGATACCCAGAAGATTTTACCCCAATTCCTTGCCTATGGCTTTAAGACAGATCTTGTCCGGGAGTCACTTAGAGGGAAGGTGCGCGGTACCACAATCAAAGGCATACCCCGAAATGATCTGCTAACCCTTTGTATTCCCCTCCCACCCCTCCCCGAGCAGCGCAAAATTGCCCATGTCCTTTCGACCATCCAGCGGGCGATTGAAATGCAGGACAGGGTCATCGCCGCCGCCCGGGAACTGAAAAAGTCGCTTATGCGTCACCTTTTTACCTATGGCCCGATGCCTGTGGACCAGATTGACCGCGTCCCCCTGAAGGAAACCGAAATCGGCCCGGTGCCGGAGCATTGGGAAGTAGTGAGGTTAGGTGAAGCTATTACTCAAGCCCAGTACGGCCTTTCGATGCGTGGTGAATCTACGGGCAAATATCCCATCTTACGCA